>JBCDEP010000249.1:0-5602 GCA_039179675.1 Cyanobacteria bacterium P01_G01_bin.67 | reverse complement strand
TTTTATTATGGTGACAAGTAGCTTAAAGTTTCAGGTTAACAATGGCTCTTTATTCGAGACAATAATCGGGCTTGCAAGCAACTTCAATAGCGGCGATCGCAGCTCCTTCTTGATATTTATTGGTAGTATAAGAAACTCCAGGGTATTCAGGGTAAATTCCCGAAAATCCCAGACCATTAGAGATTAATTTAAAGTAAGATGCTCTAAAGCGAATATTTTGCGGATTTTCATCACCAAAAGTTATGTACTCTCTTGATTCCCCCTCCACATTGTAAGCGAGGATCGCATCTCCATAAATATCTTCTGCCTGTTCAATGGAAGTGCCTACGTTGACGCCTTCTGGGGTTTGGTAGTTGTGATTATCCGTCATTAAGATTGTGATGGGATCATCATCTGTGGGTGTTGAACCATCAGGATGAGAAGTCGAACCAGCAGGGTAAAGAATGTAGTATTGCACTAAACCCTCTTGACTTACGGCGATCGCATTAACATCTACCAGAAATGGAGATACCAGCTCAAATTCAGTATTGGGTTCTGAGATCTGCTTTAGCTCTCTCAAAGTCATCCCTAACTTGGCTTTGCCAATCCCCTCTGCTGAAATCAGGAAGTTCTTAGCAACATGGGGTTGTGAACTATCCAGAACTGCTTCTCCCTTGGGAGTTGACTCTAGTGAAGATGGGGACTCAAGTTTCTGAGACTGACAGGCTGATAATATCAATAAGGTGAGGAAGATAATTCGATTCATGAACAATGAGCCTAACTTAAGATGTGAAGCCTCAATGCATTTATCCTCAGTGCCAGATTTTGCTGCACCTAGCTAAACACATTAATTACAGCATAGAATACTTGACTGTAATTTCACGAGTTTTTTTATCTACAAACATTGTCTAAGATTGATAATTAACTAAAATAAACATTTGAGTTGTTATGAGACAATAACAGCTAGGCTTTGAGCTGCGACATAAGCAGTATTTGAACCTAAAACCTACAGATACAGGACAAAAACTTTTAGGATTAAATAAACCTGTATTATTTCAACATCCTGAAAGTTGGTTAGCTAGACACAAAGAGTAAGGGACTGAGAGATTAGGAGTAGATCTAGTCGTAATATTTTTGATTACATATCGAAGAATTATTGCCTGGTTAGCGATCGCTTTTAAATCCAACCAAAGATTTCAATATCCACTCTTAATTGAAGCGAAAACTTAAGTCCTAACTTAGCAAATAGGTTCGATCAATCCATAAATATCTTAAATCAACACCAAATTAACACTCATCCCAGACTCATTAATCTCGGCATCCTAAACTATATCTAGTGTCTACTCCCGTAATGGGGTTTGTACCTGCTGCTCTTTTGCACATTTGTAAAATTTGATAGCGATCTAAAATAGCACCAGAAAAATCTGCCCCAGTAATCCTAGTACCCTCAAAGTTAGTGCTGGTTGCTACTGCATCCTGGAAGATTGCATTAGTCAAATCCGAGTTCTCAAAAGAAACTCGATCCATCAGAGAACTAGTGAAATTAGAATCTTTAAGATTGGTGTTAATAAAAATTCCTTTGGTAAGAATAGAATTACTTACATCAGATCCTTCAAAGTTAGAACCCCTCGCGTCAGCAGCAGCAAAGACACCTCCAACTAAGTTTTTATGAGAAAAATCCTGTTCGCGAATTTCGCTATAGGTGTAGTTAACAGCACCCTCTTGGGCAATAGCGGGAGTAGCTGCTAACAAGACCCAGATTATGGCGATCGCGATGATTAACAAGATACTAAGTAAACGCTGTTTAAATTGAGATATAAGCATAAATAAAATGTGATAGTTGGGTAAAGAGTTATTAATGGTTATAGGAACGATAGTTAATTGGTAAATCAAGAGCATCTTCGCCGACTTGGAGGGTTAGCTCTCGATTGGACGAATCAGATTCAGTATGCAAATTACCAAAGCCAAGAATGTTTTTGAGATAGCTGGCTGTATCTATCTGGCTTTTATTTGCCACAATCCGAGTTTGAATTAATTTTAGCGGGCTATGTCTTACTAGATAAACATCACGAAAGTTGCGATGTCTTAAATATGCAACAACTTGAATACCTAATTCATGATTATCAGTAGTATTTTGCACTGCGATCGGATTGTATTGAAAAGGATGGCTGCTGGTTGTGGCTCTATCAGTAAATGTCGATAATCTATTTTTTTGCTTGAAAGACGGTGATTTGGCAGCCAAGTTTTGTTGAGGTAAAGCTTTGCCAGGAGTATATCCTGGAAGCAAATCAACATCAATTTTATCTGGTTCTAATTCTTTAATAAAATTAGCCCAAGAAACTATTTCTCCTACCGAGATATCAGCATCTAAATCTGATTCTAACTTAGTGATCGTAGTCTGAAAACTAGCGTAGTAACCTGGAATGTTAAGGCGTTGGCGAATAGTGTTAAACAAGACTTGCTGTCTCATTACTTGTTCAGTTTGATTGGCGCAATTTCTAATTCTAATGTCGCAATCTTCGAGAGTTATTTTGCCGCTAGCAGATAATTGCTGAAAAACCTCGGAAGTTCCACGGACGTAATGTTCTATTGTGGTATCTGCGACCAATTGAGTAATTACCTCCGACAACAATTTCATCCCGCCAATTTTATAAGCATCTTCAATTGTGCCACTACCAAATTCAGGGATAGTTACACTACTATTGTTGGGAATATAAATTACTTGAGCTGAATCTAGCTGCGGTTGCAACTTCAGTAACAAAACCGTTTTACTTTCCCCAAGGGAAGCCTCAGAAAATTCGATTATGTCATCGGCATCGGATTTAACCTCCAGCAACAAGACATTTACAGGTTTGTTTACAGTTGATTGGGTTTCCGATTCTGGAGTGACATGATTGGGGACAATTCTTTGAACAATAGCCTGTTCAATGGGAGTAATCCTAGTTAGGGCAACGCCACCAATTGCCGAACAAACTGCCGTTAAACTGATCATTCCGCCCCAAAAAAAACCTCGATTAAAATATGACCAAGAAGAATGTTGTGACCAAAACCACAAAGGCTGATGTAATGGGGTAATCTGAGATGAGTTAGATAATTGCTTGGGATTTTGAGTAGCGTCAAGCGCTTGATTCAGCTTTGCTTGAGATTTTTGCCTTGCTATTTCACTATCTTTAAAGTGTAAGGGCTGGTTATTGCCTCGGCGCGATCGCTCTTGATTCATACAAATTATCGTTGTTTGTTACTTTGTAGTCTGCTAAATTGATGCCAACTAAACAATTCTCCTTGGTTTTAATGTCGTTCAAGCTGTGTTAAGTCGAAAAATGCCAGACCCAAAGAAGCTTATTTTGGGTTTTGAGAGATATACCCCAAATGTGTTTTGCAACTAAATTATCGGTTTTTATATTTTTAACTTCTTATTATTAGCGCAAATAACCGTAATTATCAGGTAGACAAATTTCTAAGTTATATAGTACCACCGTAGTCTACGACTATTGCTCAACGGCAATTGGTCAATAAGTTGAAGTTGCAGCTAAAATTTTAGATACTTTTTAGTTGCCTTCAAAGTATCTAGAGTCTGTACCAGTCTTGCCTAATGTCCTCAATACAAAAGAAACATAAATGGAAACTAAATTAATTCCCATTATCCTGGCTGGCGGTAAAGGAGAGCGTTTTTGGCCAGTAAGTCGTATCAAAAGACCAAAGCAGTTTTTATGCCTTGATGGTAGCGATCAAAGTTTGTTGCAATCAACTGCCTCCCGTCTCCTAAATCTAGCTGGAGGCTGGGAAAATCTGTGGGTAATAACTTCAGAAATTATTGCTGATGGCGTTAAAGAACAACTACCTCATTTACCAGAATCTAATATTTTGGTTGAACCCCAAGGAAGAGATACTGCTCCCGCTGTAGCTTGGGCGACACTAGAGGTAGCTAAGGAGTATGGCAAAGAAGCCATTGTCGGCTTTTTTCCCGCAGATCATTGGATTGGCGATACAGCGGCATATGAAAAGACTTTATCTGCCGCTGTGCAGCAAGCAGTTGCGGAACCATCTATTGTCACTTTAGGTATTACTCCCAATCAACCAGCAACAGGCTATGGCTATATTGAGCAAGGTGAGCAAAAAGGTAATTTTGATGATCTTCCCGTATATCAAGTAACTCGCTTTACAGAAAAACCAGATCGTCCTACCGCTCAATCTTTTATTGATACAGGTAAATTTAGCTGGAATAGCGGCATGTTTATCTTTAAGGCTGGAGTTGTTTTAGAGGAGTTGCGAAAGTACTCACCAAAGTTACTTCAATTATTGTTGGAAAAAGGTCGAGATGCGTATGCTGAAATAGAAAAAGAAAGCATCGATTATGCACTGATGGAAAAAACGCAGCTAGCATATGTGTTACCTGCTAATTTTGGTTGGGACGATCTCGGTGACTGGAATGGAGTTGAGCGGTTACTCAAAGGCGACCAAGAAAATGTCGAGTTGGGTCATCATATTGGTCAAAATACTCAAGATACCATTATCTATTCTGGCGACGACGATGAAGTAATTGTCACCATTGGTTTGAAAGATGTGGTGATAGTTCGAGATGGGAATGTAACTCTAGTGGTAGATAAGCACCATACTCAAGATATTAAACAGGTAGTTAAGTCTTTGCATAATAAACCAGAGCTTAAGCATCTGCTATAGATTGTAGACTTATTGAGCATTAGTCGATTGGGTTTATTATCGACTTGATGACCTATCCTCAGTGGATGGGTCATTCTTTGTTAGTAAAGGAGCGAGCGCAATAGTACTCCAGCAATTATCTAGTTTAAGGAGAATAAATTATTCAGCCAAGCAATAAACCTACAGGCGATCGCACTATCATGAGACAAAGCTTTAGCTGTGATCGCCTGCTACATTGGCATTTCTGGCTTTTTCTGCCATCTAACTAAGTATGAATAAATGCTTTTTGACACAGAACACAGATAATAATTATCCTAAATGGTAAATAGGATTGGAGGTAATCTTGGCTATATTTGCGATCGCTTTACTACTTTACCTCGCTGCAAATGCTTTTCACAGATCGCCTGAACATCATCAATAGTAAGATTGCCGTATAGAGAGCGATTGGGAAACAATAGTTTTCGTAGTTTTATCCGCAATTTAGTTGGCAACCAGGAAAATTCGCCCCGATTTGGTTGATAGACCATTGCCACGACTCCAGCCTCGCAGCGATCTAAACACCCCGATTTAATAACCTCCACGCGATCGCTCAATTCTAATCGTGCTATCTGGTCTTGAAATGCTTGATATATTGCTAATGATCCTGCATCACAGCAACAGCCTTCTGGATCATCGGTAGCACGTTTTTTGCTACAGACGAAAATGCGATATTTAGATGAATCCATAGATCAAGATACCTAGTAATCAACTAGTGGGTAATCAACTACTATATTTCCCATTTATCAGCAAGATCAGCACCTCAATCAAGATTTATAAGTTAACCAAGTAATTTTGGCAAAATCAGGCAAGATTATAATATTTAACTTTAGCGATCGCCGAATTGCAATTATTTAAAACTAGCGGAAGATTATTTTAGCTCAATAGCGTCCAATGCATAATATTTAAAACTTGTATCTAATATTAC
>JBCDEP010000050.1:0-37039 GCA_039179675.1 Cyanobacteria bacterium P01_G01_bin.67 | reverse complement strand
TGATTTTTACAGTAATAACGATTTGTGCAAACTATTTATTCAAATGTAGTTTAATGCATAGAATTGAATTATTTTAGAGTACAATTATAATCGAGGTCTAAAAATTAGATTTTTTGCACACCATTGGCAAAGTTTTATAGTGCTTTATTAAAGCTCGCCAGTCTTTTAAAAAGAAAATACTTAATTTCAATAGTAATTGAAATTTGAAAAAAAGTTTCTGAGACTTTTTTCTAAGATCTGACAAAGTGCAAAATGTTTTCAAAAAGTAGTTTTACTTGTTTTTTATAGCAATAATCATCTTGTTTCAAGACTAATTTTCCTATAAGAAATATAACTTAATAAGTTATAAATATTTCATAAATGGAGGAATATGAGCGCATGGATTTCAAAATATTATATTAGCTGGCAATTGTTTTTAAAGATTCATTTAACTAAGGAGATAAATTATTAATGGGATGCTCAAAACTCGAAATTGCCGAAAGTTCTTCAGTTACAATCGGATCTAGAGGTCCAGATTTAAGCTTTTCAGGTATATCTGAAGCAGAATGTGGGTCCTATTGTTGTTACAAAATAGGTAAAAAACCTATGACAGCTGGAGACTCTACTGGTGCAGAAGCAGTAACAGCTAAAAACCGTTTCAAACAGGCTAATGTGTCTTTACCTTATAAGCAGACTGTTGGTTTGTTTCCATACGGAACTAAACCTGAGTTTCTTATGATCTATGTTGAGCTTTCAACAAAACCAGTAGGAACGGATGAGGAAGTAGCCGACAAGTTGAAGTGTTTTGAAATTTCCTTAAAGGAAGGTGGATTTAAATATCAATTTGGCGAAGAATCAGATAATTGGTACGACTTAGATCGTCCTTTCCATATCTATTACTCCGCAGGTATGATGAAAGCTTTGGGTGAAAACCTTTATCAAATTCACATTAAAAGCACTATTAAAAATGAGCTCAAATTAACTATTGCTTGTGGGTATAGCCAAGAAGATGAGGAACCTGAAGATTGTACACCATAAAATACACAACTTGGATACACAAACAATCATTCTCGATAACTTAAGTGAGTTTAGAGTTTTATCCCATTAGATTTAAGATTAACCGATCTCAGGAAAATCATTTGCCAAAGCAAAATAAACTAAAGGACTGAATTATGCCTGTTAATCCGACTTATCCTGGTGTATATATTGAAGAAATTCCAAGTGGTGTACGTACCATTGTTGGAGTAGCCACATCGATAACAGCATTCATCGGGATGGCATTTCAAGGACCAACAGATACTCCTGTAAGAATTCAAAGCTTCGCCGATTTTGAGCGTCAGTTCGGCGGCTTATGGGCGGAGAGTACCATGGGTTTTGCTGTCCAACAGTATTTTCTGAATGGCGGAACCGATGCCATTATTGTTCGTATTGTTGGAGATAATGCAAGACCTGCGAGATTTTCTGAAGAGAGTTTAAACCTTGTTGCTGTCTCAGAAGGTAAATGGGGAGATAAACTAGGGGCTAAAATCGAAGTTGGAAATGGTAGTAATAATTTAACTAGAGAAGCTGGCCAATTTAACTTAAGAATATGTCAAACTGTTGACGCAGATGGTGTAGAAATAGAAAAACCTGACGATTGGGTAGTGCTAGAAGTCTTTCGCAATCTATCGGCAGTATCTAATGCGAGTGAGCCAAGATATGTTGGAAGAGTACTTGAGCAAGAATCTACTTTAGTCCGCTTAGCTCCAAGTGCCTCTTTTTCTCCTTCTTCAGACTTTGATGGTACTTTTGCAAATGGAAACGATGGCACTCCTCCTGGAGATGCAGAATATAAAGGAGATCCTGACGATAAATCAGGTATATACGCACTTAAAGATGCAGATCTATTTAACCTCTTATGTATTATCCCCCCCTCTAACCTAGCAGATGAGAATATTAATGAAATTTATAAAGAGGCTTTGCCATATTGCAAATCTCGTCGCGCAATGCTTATTGTTGATCCGCCAGGTTCTTGGAATACGGTGGCCAAGGCAGAAACGGGTATCAATACATTACGCGACGTGTTAGGTGGCGAAAAATTTTTGATTAATGCAGCGGTTTTCTTTCCTCGCCTGAGAATGCCCAATCAACTTCAGGAAAACCGTCTCTCAGAGTTTATACCATGTGGGGTAGTGGCTGGCATTATGGCTAGTACAGACCTTCAACGCGGAGTTTGGAAAGCGCCAGCAGGTACAGGGGCTTCTTTGTTGGGAGTACGAGAGTTATCTACTAAGATGACAGATGGCGAAAATGGTCGACTGAATCCACTAGGCGTCAATTGTATAAGAAACTTCCCTGTTTATGGCAATGTAGTTTGGGGTTCACGAACTTTGGCGGGGGATGATCGATTTGCCTCAGAATGGAAATATATCCCTGTACGTCGTTTGGCACTATTTATAGAAGAGAGTTTAATTCGGGGTACAAAGTGGTGTGTATTTGAACCTAATGATGAACCACTGTGGGCACAAATTCGCTTAAATATAGGTGCATTTATGCAAAACCTCTTTCGGCAGGGTGCTTTTCAAGGTCAATCACCGAACGAAGCTTATTTTGTGAAGTGTGATAGCGAAACTACCACGCAGAATGACATTAATCGTGGAATCGTCAATATTTCAGTAGGTTTTGCTCCACTAAAACCAGCTGAATTTGTGATTATTAAAATTCAACAACTGCCAGGACAAAATAATACATAGGGAGTTTAAATATGGTTCAATTCAAAACTACAAATTCAAAGAGATATTCTCCTTACAAAAACTTTAGATTTTTGGTTTATTTTAATGAGGATAGTACACTTCCTGTTGCTGGCGTCAGTAAGATCAGCGCTCTAAAGCGGACAACAGAGGTAGTCGAACATCGGGCAGGGGGAGATAGCAATACCGTCTATAAGTCTCCTGGACAAACAAAATTTGAACCAATTACTCTAGAACGAGGTGTAACCCAGGACGAAGAATTTAAGAAATGGGCTAATAAGGTTTGGAGCCGTAATTCTGAAAACGGACAGCTCGTATCTTTAAAAGATTTTCGCAAAAACATTAGAATTGTGCTTCAAAATGAAGCTGGACAAGCCGTACTTGGATACAACATTTCACGGTGCTGGGTTTCGGAATATCAGGCCTTGCCAGAGTTGGACGCTAGTGCTAATTCTATTGCCATTCAGATGCTCGTAATACAACACGAAGGATGGGAGCAAGATGAAGATATTAAAGAACAGGATGAGCCAAGTTTTGAATAAATCATGAGAGCACTGTCTGCTGCTGAATTATTAAGTATTTGGGAAAAAGGATTGGCTCAGTCGCCAATCCGACAGGCTTTATTGCTTTTGAATATAGCTTGCCCAGAGGAGTCATTAGAGGTTTTGAAAAGCTTAAGTATTGGTCAACGAGATTCACTACTTTTAACATTGCGAGAATGGATGTTCGGGTCGCAATTAGTTAGTATTTCAAAATGTCCTAATTGTGGGGAGCGTCTGGAATTCGACTTCACTGTTGCAGATATCAGAGCTAAACCAGAAATCGAGGTAACAGATCTTCTCTCTGCTCGTGTTGAAGAATATGAAATGCAGTTTCGTCTTCCCAACAGTTTGGATTTAGAATCTATGAATTCTCGTTGTCTCGTCAGTGCGAATCTCCCACAAGCAAACTTGGTTCAACACCTGTTACTAGAACGGTGCTTGATTTCTGCCACTTACCAGGGTAAAGCTTGTGAGATCGCTCAGCTCTCATCTCATGCGATCGAAGCTGCGATCGCACAGATGGAACGAGCCGATCCTCAGGCAGATGTGCGATTAGCTCTGGATTGTCTTAACTGTAATCATTCATGGCTAGCGGACTTTGATATTGTGACTTATTTTTGGCAAGAGATTCAAACTTGGGCCTATCGGACATTGAGAGAAGTCCATCGTTTAGCTTCAGCCTATGGTTGGAGTGAAGCCGACATTTTAGCGATGAGTCCACAACGCCGACAATTGTATTTAGCGATGGTGGTTCCATGAGTAATTTTCTCAACCGCTTGGTAGAAAAAAATTTTCAACAGACAGAAATGGTACAACCACGTCCGCTATCTCTGTTTGAAACAGCATTACCAGAATTGCCCAATACTGATTTAGCATCCGAGGGAGCTGTTTTAGAAACCCCCAATAGTGAGGAAATATTGGAATCTCGATCGCCTGCAAAGACAGTTGTTCGACAAACGTCATGGTCAAAAAGTCATCAACCAGAAATTCACCCAGCCAGAGCAGATTTAGCTTCTGAAGTTATAGATTCAAATCCTAGATCGTCGCAGCAGATTATGTCTGGAGAAATTAATTCCAAAGACATAAAATCTGGGGAATCTTCTCTGGCAATCGAAGGTTCAGTTGATATTTTAGGACTGCACCAACGCTTCATGCAGACTCTTAAGAATTTAGCTACAAAGTTGGTCGCGACAACAGCCGATACCCCACCTATGAATACTACCCAGCAAGCGATCGCAAAACCTGCTCAGAAAGAACTATCGCCGAATTTATTTCAAGATCCATTTTTTCCCAATCTTCCATCTCAAAAAATATCTGAGCTAATTTCTAATAACTCCGATACAAAAATACCAAGATCGCCTGATTCAGCGAAGATTTCTAATATTGAGTATTTTGCGCCTCCCGAACGTATATCCCCGATCGTCAGTCCCGATGATGTTTTAGAACCAGATATAGTTCCTCTCCAGACCTCTATTCTGACTGAATCAGTGAAATTGGCGGAGACATTATCAAAATTGCGGTCAACAATATCGGCAGAGTCTCAAACTTCACAAATCTCTCCATTAAATAAGTCTGCTGCGCCACGATTTACCAATCAACCTAAAGAACAGCAAGCACCATCAAATATTCAAATTACCATTGGTCGAATTGATGTGAGGGCAAATTCACAACCAAAGCAGTTGGCACGTAAATCTCGGGCAAAACAAAGTGTAATGAGCCTGGGTGAATATTTGCATCGTCGATCGATAGAGGAATAAAGTATGAGCAATTCAAATGCTATTGCTGCTGTTACGGTGACGCTAAAACAATTATTACAAGATGCTTTTGGTACAGAGCCAATTGAAGGCTCAGAAGTATTAGTAGAAGCCATGCATCTTGATAAAATCAAGCTGGATGATGACGATAGCAAGCATATTCTCAATCTTTTTCTCTATCATACTTCTCCCAATGCTGCTTGGCGCAATATGGATCTGCCCCCAACCAAGCCAGGGGAGACTGGTCAGCCGCCGTTGGCATTGGATCTTTATTATCTAATCAGTGCTTTTAGTAATAATAGCGATATTGCTAGTCACCAATTGCTAGGCAAGGCTATGAGTATATTGCATGATAATACTGTTCTTCGTAGAGGCAAAATTAAAGAAGCCACTGAGAGAAACTTTCCTGATAATGGTCTAGATCTACAAGTAGAGAAAGTTCGTATTACCCCTCAATCTTTGTCCTTAGAGGATATCTCAAGACTCTGGAATTCCTTTCAAACCACTTTTCGGATCTCAGCAGTATACGAAATATCAGTGGTATTAATTGAGAGTACTCTTCCAAATCAAGCCCCATTGCCTGTTCTGAGCAGGGGCGAGAATGATAAAGGGGTAGATACTCAAACAGATTTGGTTTCTCCCTACCCAACCTTATCTCAGGTAGAGGTGCCCAATTATAAAAACAAACAGCCCAGTGTTCGTTTAGCTGAGTCTCTGAAGCTCTTGGGCAGTCATTTAGGGGGTGAAACTGTGAGGGCTTTCTTTCGACATCCAGCTCTGGAAGAACCAAATGAGATTACCATTCCTGCTACAGATAGATCGGCAAATGAGATTACTGTAGTTTTGCCTGATGAACCTGGGTGGCCTTCTGGCTTCTATACAGTACTAGTAGTTACTAGCTCAGCTAGTGGAGAGAATCGTCGCGAAACTGTGGCAAGATCTTTTTCTTTGGCTCCAACCATCGACAGCTCCATTGAAATCGAAAAAATTGAACGGGAGGATGCTAATAATGATTTACGTAAGGTAACGATAAAGTTGACTTGTAAACCTCTTGTTTGGCCGAACCAACAGGTTGGTTTGATTTTAAGCGATCGCGAAGCTAAGTTGCCTCAGCACGATCAAGTTATTAAAACCGAATCTCCAAAGGAACTGACCGATAGCCTTACATTTGTGCTTCGTAATATTCCTGCTGAGCAAACATCATATTTTGTTCGCCCGAGGTTACGTATAGATGGGGTTGATAGTTTTGTTGTTCGTGACTATGCAGCCTCAAATCCTACTTTTATTGATTACCAGGAATTGATTCTTTAACTATAATGAATGACCTTAATCGCTGGCATCAACTCAACGAAAAGTATCTGGAAAAGGCACTGGAGTGGCTGCGACTTCGACTGCGGCAGCTTGCGACTGGAGAACGAGATAACAATAAATCTTTCTTCAGGATAAATCGCCCTAAAAGAGAACGGGAATTTTTAAACATTGAGCCAGTGAGTAAATTGGAACTGGAATCAGCTGCCAAAGCTATGATTCAAGTGGCCAAAGCCGATCCTCAAAATCCACCAGCTCTAATTTATTTAGGTCAAAAGTTTGGACTTTCTCAATTTGAACTCAATGTATTGCTGCTATGTGTGGCAATGGAGCTAGATCCGCGTACGGCGCCTTTATGCGCCCACATTCAAGGCGATGGAAGTAAGGCTTATCCTACGTTTGCTCTAGTCTTATCTTTGTTTGACAATGTAGCATGGGATGTACTATCTCCTCATCGTCCTTTAAGAAAGTGGCATCTGATTGAAATCAATCAGCCTCCAGGAAAACCATTGACTGCTAGTATACTACAGGCTGACGATCGCATCCTCAATTACGTTAAAGGATTAAATTATTTAGACGATCGCCTTGCTCCTCTACTGGTTCCAATGGAACTTTCGAGCGTTAGGTTATCGTTACCAAATTCCCACAAAAAAGCAGCAGTAGATATTATTAATCAGCTAAAGAATAGAAGTCCTAATCAGCTTATGTCTCTAGTGCAGTTGATAGGAATCGATTCATTTAGCAAACAGCTGGTTGCCAGCGTAGTAGCATCTCACCTTGGGTTTTCTTTATGGCGATTACCGTTTGAAATGCTTCCTAATAATGCAGGTGAGCTGGAGACATTTGCGCGGCTCTGGCAGAGAGAAAGCAGACTTCTAGGCAATATTCTCTATCTCGATGCCTTTGAACAGGCTGGTTCTCTTAGCGAGGCTCAAATGTCTTTTCTTACTAGATTTCTCGCCATTAGCAATGACTTGATGTTTTTGAGTACTCGCGAGCTACGTCGCCATTCGGAGCGGCCTACTATACAAATTACTATTGATAAACCATCTCCTCCAGAACAACAGATATTATGGTCAGAAGCTCTTGGTAGTCAAGTAGATCCGAAGATCGCCGAAACATTGGTTGGTCAGTTTAATCTTAATATGATTTCCATTGAAAGGATTAGTCAAACTGCCCTGGCTCAAACTCAACAAGATGAAGACTTACGAGAAAAATTGTGGAAGGCTTGTCTAGCAAGTACGTGTCCTCAGCTTGATGAATTAGCTCAAAGACTCGATGCAAAGGCTACTCTGGATGATATTGTATTACTAGAGCGAGAAGAGCAGCTATTGCTTCAAATTATTGGTCAAGTGCAACAGCGACTAACAGTCTATCAAGCCTGGGGATTTCAGGAGCGGATGAATCGTGGTTTTGGCATTAATGCACTATTTGCTGGAGCAAGTGGCACGGGTAAAACCATGGCGGCAGAAGCGATCGCTAACGCTCTACAGCTAAATCTCTATCGTATCGATCTTTCTGCCGTGGTCAGTAAGTATATTGGTGAAACCGAGAAAAATTTAAGAAGGTTGTTTGATGCCGCTGAAGACGGAGGAGCAATTTTATTTTTTGATGAGGCAGATGCTTTGTTTGGCAAACGCAGCGAAGTCAAAGATAGTCACGATCGCTATGCCAATATCGAGATTGATTATTTACTGCAACGAATGGAAGCTTATCAAGGTCTAGCAATCCTAGCAACCAATATGAAGAGTCATCTTGATAAGGCCTTTGAACGTCGCTTGCGCTTTATTATCAATTTCCCCTTTCCTGGGAAGGCAGAGCGGCAACAGATTTGGCAGCGGGCTTTTCCTCGACAAACTCCAACTAATGGATTGGACTTTAATTGGCTGGCTCGCTTAAATTTGGCGGGGGGTAGTATCCATAATATTGCTTTGAATGCTGCTTTCTTAGCGGCTCAAGAACAAATCCCTGTAACGATGCCAGTGGTGCTCAAGGCAGCTAAAAATGAGTTTTTGAAGCTGGATCGATCGATCAATGAGGCTGATTTTCGCTATCAAATACCTGTTGGAGCAAAGCTATGAATATCAGTGTTCAAATTGAGAGATTGATTTTAGAAGGGGTAACCCTAGCTCCTGAGCAAAGAGCCTTGCTGAAGACTTCATTAGAGGCTGAGTTGGGTCGATTGCTAGCAACAGAAGGGTTATCTCCTTCTTTACAATCGGGGGGTTGGGTATCGAGTTTGCCTGCGCCTTTAATTCAGCTGGATTCGAATAGTAATCCGACGCAGATGGGGCAGCAAATTGCTCGGGCGGTTTATGGGGGATTAGGATCATGACGCGGGAGAATGTCTCTCAAACTCAGCAGCAAAAGTCGACATCATATTTGCTCTCTAGCGGGATTTTACAGCGCAAATGTTCCTCTTGTGGCCAACACTCAGTTGGTAGTGGAGAATGTTCTAAGTGTCAGAAAAAGCATTCGTCTCTCCTGCAACGTAAAGTGAAAAATAGACAAGATTTTTCACATGTACCCTCATCTGTACAAAGAACATTGAGAAGTCCTGGACAGCCTCTGGATTCTACAACTTCTACCTATATGGGATCGCGTTTTGGACGTGACTTCAGTCATGTAAGAGTTCATACTAGTAATACTAACAACTCAGCTGCAAAATCAGCGAATGAGTTAAATGCTCTGGCGTATACCCTAGGACATCATATTGTCTTTGGCAAGGGTCAATACAATCCAGGGACAAATCAAGGCAAAAAGTTAATAGCGCATGAGTTAGTTCATGTTATTCAGCAAGAACAGTCGACTGGAAGTATACAAAGACGTTCTAGTGCTGAGTCTACTTGGGATATTTATGAGCATGAAGCTGACAGAATTGCAGAGAAGATTGTCTCAGAAAATGTGAATGGAATTCAAAACGTCACTCATACAACTCATATACCTTCTATTCAGAGACAGCAAGATACGGAAAATATTAGCCAAATAGGGCTACGTGTTTTTATTATAGGTTCTCCATCACCTGGAGAAATAAGAGCTAATCATCCATTCCAATTTATTCATGCAGCACTCAGTCAGGGCGTTGATGAAAACACTGTATGGATTGTAGAAAGAACAGGATACGAAGCAGGTGGTGTAAACCTAGGCACAATTGAAGCCTATATCAGTCAAGGGCAATTGATTTGGTTGACTCCCGACAACAGCTTGGTTGATATCTTAAATTATTTTCCTCATCATAGTATCAATCAATTTTTCGTTTTTAGCCATGGAATCCCTGGACAAGTCACACTAAGGTACAATTGGGATAACTTGCCGAATTATGGGCTGTCCATACCCGAAACTAGACAAGTGAATGCGAATGTCTTTGATGAAGAGGCTCAGATAACTTTTGACTCATGTAACACAGGAACCTCTGACTTTGTTCATCCTAGAGGAAATTTAGCCCAAGTATTTGCCCAACAATCGGGTCATCCCGTTGAAGCCTGGACAGGAAGAACCTCCTATTCAGCGATTAATGATGCTCAAGGAGCTCCAGGAGCAGAAGTGGAGGCTTCTGAAATTTTTAGACACTTGAGGAGACCAGATTTAAAGGAAATGGGGTCTCAGTTTGTTCTGGATAGAGAGCCAGAACGACGAGTTTTTTCCCCAGTAACTGGTAGAAAGGTTGGAGGATTTAGCCATTATTTTGAAATTAAACGTCGTTTGCCCAGTACCAGAGAATTTGAAGTTCCAAATAATGGTTCAGTCATTGTCAGATGCCCAAATCCTGAAATAGTATTCGCGACAGAATCAGAAGGAATTTCCACGCTAGGTACAGAAGATACAACTTATGGAACGGCATCTGAATCTAATGAAGCCTATGCAACACGTTTGCGCCAGCAGACAGGCGAATTTTGGGTTTCTCTTTATAGAAGAGAGTTTTTAACAGATGGGTCTATGGGGATGTTTACTTTTCCTGTTCACCCAAATCGTGAACAAGCTGTGTGGGCTGATCTCTCAGAAGGAACGTATTATCTTGAAATTTATCGTTTGGGAGGTAATTCTAATTTTTCAATTCGCAGCGATATTGTAGTTGATGTTTATGGAAATTGAACACAAATAAAGTTTTTGAGAAGTTTAGCAAATAATACTAGGATTATTGGTGAAGACAAGACCAAAACATAAATCATCCTTCGAACTTTTACAAACAGGGTTGCTACAACGTAAATGTTCCTCCTGTGGTCAGCACTCAGTTAGAAGTGGAGAATGTCCTAAGTGTCATAAAAAACAATCCTATCTTCAACGCCGTCCTTCCAATCAAAATGATACTTATTCCGAAGTGTCATCTATTGTAAATGAAGTATTGCGATCGCCTGGTCAATCTCTTCCTTTAAATACCAAAACTTTCATGGAATCGGGTTTTGGTCACGATTTTAGTCATGTCAAAGTCCATACTGATTCAAAAGCCGCAGAATCAGCGCAAGCGGTCAATGCTTTAGCTTATACAGTCGGTGACAATATAGTTTTTGGTGCTGGACAATACACCCCAAATACAAACTCAGGAAAACAGTTATTAGCTCATGAATTAACTCATACTATCCAACAACGATACGCCATAAAAAACCTTCAAAGTAAAACAGAAATCTCTCAATCAGGAGATATTGCTGAGCGAGAAGCTGAAACTGTGTCAAGAAAAATTGTTCGGGGTCAGCAAGTTTCTGTACGATCGCAAACAAATGCTGGACTATTTCGTCAGTTGGCAAACGATGAAAATCTTACTAGCAATACAGCAGGTAATCGTCAGGAAAATGAACTAGAGCAGTCATCGACTTTAGAGCAAATCAGTAATGAATATACACAACCAGGCTGGCAAAATCTTAACCAATTGGGCATTGTTCGGGTGGAGGAAGAAGGAGCAAAGATTAAAGGAGCCAATCTTAGACGTGATGCTTCTACATCTGGCGCTCCATTACTCCGACTAGAAGAAAATACAAAAGTCAGAATTATTGCGGAAAATAAAAAGAATGGATGGTTATATGTAAATGTTTTTGACAAACAGCATAAAGGTTCTTTTGGATATGTTGCTAGTCATCTTGTTTGGTCTAATTTACCCGATCCTGGTGCGGTGCTCTACTATGTGAAAGATAGTGGACAAGGATTACAAAAACTTGTTGAGAATCAAGGACAATATCAAGGCTATAACATCCGAACTGGAGACGATGCTCGTTCTATTATTATGGCTGTTTATCTAGCCAATGAGCAAGATAGCCGTACCAAGGGAAATGTTTATATCAATCAAGATAAACTTGAAAAAGCTCAAAATCCTAGTTTTTCAGAAAGTTTAAAAGATGAACTAGATGAATATAGAAGAGTACTACGTCCTATTCTCCAATCTGTAGAATTGCAACAAAATAAAAAAATTTGGTTGCCTAGCCCCTCTTATATCGAATCTATTAAAAAAGCGGGTATTCTTCCTAGCCGATCGGAATTGAAAAATGTTGCGATCGCAGCTAGTAAGGGAATTGGAGGTTTTGTCTCTGGTTTATCAGATGGATTTTTGTCTTCTATTGTTGATATTTTTGTTGGTGTTTATGACTTAATTAAGGAAGTAATATCACTTGTTATCGATTTAATAAGCGGTGATGCAATTCGTGCAGCACAAGATATCTACAATCTACTTGAAGAGATGTCAGCCGATGAGATTCTTAAACTTCTAAAGAATGCTATTGTTGGTTTCTTTGACGATTTATTTGCTGATTTTAGCGAAAATTGGAATGCAAAAAATACATTTAACAAATGGCATTTTCGAGGCAAGGTTATTGGCTATATTTTGGCAGAAGTTTTAATTATTTTACTGAGTGGAGGAACTGCTAACGCAGCCAAATGGTTGGGGAAATTAGGTAAGGTCGGCGATAAGCTAGCAACTATTTTAAATAATACTTTGGGTAAGGCAGAATCTTTGCTTGATAAAGCATTGCCTGGTCGGAAAGCATCACGGAAATCTTCTAATCAAGATGTAGAATCAGCAGCACCAGAGGGGAGTAAAGAATCCAAAGAATGGCCTATAGCTTTGAGCCTAGCTAAAACAATTACCGAAGCCCATGATAAGAAAGATAGTTCAATCAAGGTACTAAAATCATCTCTACAACCATTGAAGAGAAAGTTTGGCTGGATCAAAAGATTTGACACAACTAAAATTGCACCAGGGCAATATCAAGTCTTTATGATTGGCTCCAAGTATGTAGTTGATAGAGACTATACTACTAAGGCAACTGAAGATCTGCGTAGTGAAACAACAGAGTCATTGTCTTTAGAGACAGCAATATTGAGGGGAATTATCTCTGAGCAAGAAATAGTTCAAATGAGAAGAATTGTGTCGGAGCTTCGAGATTCAATAATATCTAAAGTTGCAAGGGATAGAAATACAGTTGCGGTTGCGTTATTCGAGATGAATGGGGAACGAGCTTTTGCGTTTTCTGTAAATAGAAATAAATTTTCTCGTTCAACAAGAACTGGTCAACCTCATCCTATCAACCAAAAAGCAGAAGAACTTGGTGTTTTACGTATAGATGCAGAACCAAGAATCAGAACTCGTTCAAGATCTGAAAGAGCTACGGCAGGTGCCCCAGAAGATGCAGAACAGATACTTATTGAGGGAGCTGAAGCAAATAATATTGATTTAATTGCAATACTGCCATCAAGACCAGCCTGCAAAGCTTGTAGTTCTATAGTACCTCAAGAAGGAATCATCCTTATTCCTCCTTCCTAGCTATATTAAGTCCAGTTGATTAGTCATGAATTGTGTATGGTTAATGTCAAAGAATCATATTATGAGTTCAGTAAACAATTATGAGATCGCCAACTCAAGTACAATCAAAGCAAACATCATCCTTCGAACCATTGCAGACAGGGCTGCTACAGCGTAAATGTTCCTCCTGTGGTCAGCACTCAGTTGTTAGTGGAGAATGTGCTAAGTGTCAGAAAAAGCAATCTCATCTACAACGCCGTCCTTCCAATCAAAATGATACTTATTCCGAAGTTCCATCTATCGTAAATGAAGTATTGCGATCGCCTGGTCAACCTCTTCCCTTTAATACTAAAACTTTCATGGAATCGGTTTTTGGTCATGATTTTAGTCATGTCAAAGTCCATACTGATTCAAAAGCCGCAGAATCAGCGCAAGCAGTTAATGCCCTAGCTTATACAGTAGGCGATAGTATAGTTTTTGGTTCAGGACAATATACACCTGAAACAAGTTCTGGGAAACGTTTGCTCGCCCATGAGCTGACACATGTCATCCAACAAAGTGGTTTGTCGTCGACTTTACAAAAGACTTCAATTGATATTGGTAGTAATAGCGATCGCTCTCTGGAAAGAGAAGCCGATAGAGCTGCAAGTAGAATTTCTTCAGGCCAAACGGTAAATGTAACTCAGAAAGTTACCTTGCCAGGAATCCAAAGATACGTGCTTAGTCCTGAACCTGCTGGAGGATGTGGAGTTTGTTATGACTCTCCAAGACTGGTTGGCAATGAAGCTCATAAAATTATTCAGACTGAATTTCAAATATTGAATCCCCTTGGTTTAGTCGAGTTACCATTTTCCAGCCCAACTGATGAGAATGGTCGATTAGATCTAGCAGTTGCTACTCCTACTGGTTTTGAAATTGGTGAAATAAAACCAGCCAACGAACAAGGATATACTCAGGGCGCAACTGATATTGCCTTTTATGTATCAGCATTAGAATCTGCTTATCCAGAGGCAACTATCAATCCATTAACCACAATCATCCCACCCACTATTTTCCCCAACCCTCAAGCAGGAGCAAATTGTCCAACTCAAGAAATTTTTGTCAATCCTCCCGTTGGTGGAGTGTATGGATATTACTGTCGTCCAACGTTTTCAGAACTAATCAGGAATCCGAATTGTCGGTGCAATAATCGTCGAAGACCCAACCCAAGGGAAGTTCCTGTGACTGCTCCAGTCCCAGAACAAATAGCTGATAAAACTTCAAGACTCAGATTGATTTTAGACTTTATTGATCAAGTAATTGAGTCAGGAGCAGATGCGGAAGAAGCAGCGAGGGATTTTCTCAACGAGTATCCTGAAGTCAGAACTTTACTAATTGGTGCTGCGATCGCTGTCATTGTCGCAACAATCATAGAAGATGTCGTAACTTTTGGAGTAGGTATTTTGAACGATCCTGCTTCAATTGGTGTTGCTGTCGCCCTAATAAGAGTAGCTCAAGCAGGAAGATAATTCATCAAAAATTTCTGCGTTAGCAAAGTCGTTCAAAGTTTGTATTGAAATAATTGGGCGATCGCATTATCACAGAACATTTTTCTTTTTTGGCCTGGATCTCTCTACTCCAAAGGCTTTGCTGATTGCTCGTAAGAGCGTCTGCAATCAAATATTTCCGATATTATTAAACTGCTATCATCATTTCGTTCAATAGTTGCGATCGCTAGTAGAGCATAGTGATGATCGATTCCATGAGGAAGTATTGCTTGAGGTTCATTTTCTCCATTTTTAGGCCATTCAATATTCTCGCTTGAAGCCCTTGCAGGAATTAACCAATAATCACCTACTTGATACTGATTCGAATTGTCTTCGAACTTATTAGAAATATCTTCGAACTTAACAAAGATTCCATCTTCCAACTCTATCCAACCTTTTTCTTCTCCTTCTTTATAATTTTGAGGAGCTGAATCCCAAATACGCAGGATGGGACTTTTTTCTTCGTCATTAAAGTTACTAAAATCTAGCTCATCATTAGATAAACTAACTAATCTAATTTGATTTCCCCCTTTTTCAATAGGTTCTTGTATCTTAAAAAATCTTCTTTTTTTACCTTTAAAAACATTATCATTGCTCAAAACTTCCACACAAGAGGCATTTCTTAAACTGTTATATTTACTGGCGTGTACACTGCCTAGCTCAAATTCATATTCTTTAGTATCATCATTTACATCTCTAGCACCTATATATCTATCTATAGGAATAGCAATACTACTGTTTTCTCTAGACCAAACAAAAATTGCATTCTCATTTTCAATATCGACAATCTCTACTCGATAGAGTCTATTTTCAAGACCTCTATAACCAGTTACTTCAGGTGCTGAGCAAATATCATCATCTCTATTTCTTGCCTCACTATTATTTACCTTAGCTCGTAAGCGTCCATAACCTAGCTTTTTCGGCTTTAAAAGCTCTTCAATAAATTTATGATGATTGTTTTTAAACCCATTCACAAGCTCAATAAAAGGGTCAGCAGGAGTACCATCACCATCACCATCACCAGCGCCATCACCATCACCAGCACCATCACCATCACCAGCGCCAGCACCTGGCTGAGCAGATTCTGGAATATTAATTTTTTTTGTCTTAACTTGATAAACTAATTCCGATCTTGTTGTTGTATCAATTCCCCCTAATGCCTTCTCGAGGATGGAAGGATATACCTCTGGTTCCTCAATAGAGGTAATGTGACGTTCCCAGACATCTAGATAAATGAAATACGAACCTGGTATTGCGGGAAGATTTTGAGGTTGAAATGGCTGATTTTTATAACTACTATGTACTTTACGTATAAAATTATAATTTTCTGAAATTTCTAAAGCTATATCTAGCACAAGCTTTTTTTTATTCTGAGTGTCTACTTCGACATCTTCAAAGCTAGTAACCTTAGCAATTTTAGATCTCTTCAGAGCTATATCATTACTGTTAAAAAGTTGAATATAATTATCCTTTGTAATAGGTATATTATTTTCTGAGTTATCTAGAATAATTGTTTTATTACTAGTATCGGTATTATCTGGAGTAAAGCTAAAACTTAAATTATTTTTTCCTGAAAGTTCGCATCTTAGACCATCAACATAGTAGATACCTTCTCCAATTGGAAAGTCAAAGGCAAGTTCAGCAGAGTTATCAAATCTTTTGTCTTTTCCTCCAATTTGAAAACCTAAATTTTGTACTGGACCTCCGTGAGTTCCAATGATGTCTTTTGCAAGATTCTGTAGATAATTTAACAAGATTGAGGTTTGCTCGTTAAAATCAGCATCAAGTTGAACTCGCCCTTGTTGCATAAGGACCCGCAGAAAATGCTTACTTGGATTAAAAGTATCGCGAGTGAAATCTCCTCTAAATTCACCTGACATAAAATATCTCCTTGCTTAGTTAACAAAAATGATTCCTACTTCCATCCCAACTGCTGTGTATTCTTCGAGACGGGTACGTAGATTAGATTCTCTTTGGGGTTGAAATAAATCATGAAATACGCCCATTTCAGATTCATCTTCAGCACCACGCTTTATTTCAATTGCGCAGTCATCCGCTAGTTGACAGTATGATGGTTTACCGTAGTTGCGACTATTAAATTTTGGACGCACACGCTTTATCTCTGCGTCTCTTTCATTTTCGCTGCTTGATATAAATTCCTTTTCGACTAAATCTGGTTGACAGCGATAGCGACGTGGGGTTCGTGATTCAGGAGCAACATAGCAGAATCTTACACAACCTATTTGACTCCGAGCAACATGTACTAGATCGTTAAAAATCGAATTCTCTGCGATTTCAATAGCATGAATTTCAACGCGACCCAGGATAGTACTTCTAAGTAAGGATAAACTCGCATGAGCTTTAGTCATTTGTTGCGAACCAATAGCTGTATGTTCATGCTCCACTCCTACTGCATCTACAATACTGTCACTAATAGTAATAGGGGTAGGAAGTGTTTTTACTTGATTCTGATCGAAGTGTATTGGGCCAAGAATGCTTTTTTCAATCGTAAGTTGAATAGGAATATTTACATCTTTATTAATAATTTTGATACTAGGGTTTTTAATGCATAATGCCTCTGAATTTTCTCTTAATACCCAACCTGGAACAAGTGTAGAATGACGAATCGTAACCTTTGAGGGGATTAAATTCTCAGGATCAGTACAATTTTGGACAGTCTCTGATTTATTTGCTGCTTCTTGAGCATCATCATCTTGGCAATTTAAAAAGATAGGCTCAGTGTTTTGAATTGATATTCCACGACCAGTTATCAAAATTCCGTCCAGATAAAAACGACTGCCATTTTTTACAAAAACTCTTAACACATCAGTGTCACATGATTCTGGATTACATATAGTAGGTCGTTTTTTATTAGCAGCTCTTATTTGAATAACTTGATTTGAGGTTAAAACAATTGGACAAAGCTGCTCAACATATGTGTTACTGTCTAGAATTTCAATAACAGCATTAGTGGGTGAATGTCGTTCCCTCAAAGTAATAGCATCATTAATTGTGGGACATTCCCAGATAGTATATGGCTGATTGTCTTTTAGCTCTTTTAGCTCCGTGTAGGCTTTACTAACTTCATATCTAATAAATAGTGTCTTCAGAATATTGATTGAGCTTAAGAATGTTTCGCTTGTGAGCCGATTAAAATAAATCAACTCTTTGCCTTGAAGGTTAAAACCATTCAAATTATTAAGTATTGAAATTTTTTTTTCTAAATTATTTCTTCCACTCCTATCCAGTCTATTCAGTTCAAGCGCATCAAAAATATCAGATCCAAACTCTTGAATTAAATTGAAAATATTGTCACTTTGGATAATATCATTCAGAATGTTAAAGCTATCTTCTGCTTTTTTAAATCTTTCTGAGAATTTACCTTTGATAAAATTAATTAATTTTCCACGTGGAGTATTAGTATCAGAATCCGATGTAGACAGAACGTTTCTACTGATAAAACTCTCGACACTTCCCGTAAATGAACATTCACTTAATAATAAATTTTTATCTAAAGTAATAAGAGGACGCTCATATTCTCCACCACCTATCTTTGCGCTGAATGCGTAGTGATATGTAACGCGAACATCGCACTGGTTATTTTCATTTTGAGGAGAATCGCATTGATTTGATATTGCTAAAGGTTTATTTTGTGGAAAAGCAATTCGACCCAATCCTGGATCAATCGCAATCTTGTCCTCCTGAACAATAGATTGCCAATTACTCAAGTTTTTTACTTCTAGGTATCTTACTGGAATTGGGTCATCATCTTTTACTAGAATTAGATCTTCAGTTTCATCACCTTCACGGTATCTTCTCAACCATTCGGGGGCATAAATAGCAAAAGATTTATCTTTTCCATAATATTTTGAAGATTTTTCTTTGTATTTTGGAAATTTTTCTTTTTTTTCTAAAAAATCTTCAAAATCGTTTTTCAAAGCTTGACGACTAATTTGAACGGGTAAATTTATTTCGTCAGCAATATTAGTAAGATCTGACTCAGGTTCTGGATATTGGTAAAGAGGAATATCGTTACCCAAAACACTAAATTTATAGCGAGAAGGACAAATTCCTGTCGATCTATCTCCTATGTCTACAGGATGAGCGACTGAATCTGAAATTTTATATGGGTTGAGCCTCCAAATAAAGACCCCTATATTTGGCAAGTTGTATCGACCTGGATTTTTTCGAGAATTAATGGCGCGTATATCAGCAGTATGAGCAATCTTATCAAAAGGTCCGTTAATATTCTTTAGCTCTTCTTTTTGACGTAAATTTACTGTTGAACGAGATATTAAGTTTGATTCTGAGTAATCTGATGGATCAAAACTTAAGTGATTTAATGATTGATTCCAACTAAGTAGCTTGTAATACTCAACAACCCTTGCTGACCAATCAGAAACATCTTTGGCGAGTAATTCTAACAAATAAAGTGTCCCTTTTCGTCGTCGATAGCGAAGCGTGTTGGCAACTTCACGCCGAGGAATTGCTATTTGCCTTAGCAACTTATCTTGGACTGTATTTAAGTTATTAGTCTCAACTATTTCTTGAATTGGTCGATAGCCCACAAGATCCCCAATATAGGGAACAACCCAGTCCTGGCAAGTTTCGATAAACCAATTTTCATAGAGTTGCTGAATATCTGCCTCAACAACATTCACTTCTTGATTTATGACATTTAGCAGTGCCTTTAAAGGTTCTCCTCGCTCTGAATCGCGAAGGCGATAGACTGCTGGCAACAGATTGTATAAGCGATCCTCATTCATTATTAACTTCTCGTAAAATAAGGTTATCTGGTTTATCGGGAGACAAAAATATCAACTCTGCTGGATTGAGGGGTAAAGGTCGCGAAGTTGAATCTGGATCTACTCGAGCTAAGTTTGCAATAACTCTGGATTTTGGTCGAGTGAGGGGTTGTGGAGTTTCCTCTTCTACTCCTAGAAAGTCTACGTCAACATAAGATACTCCTAAGACTTGCTGAATTGTGCTAATGACTTCCGCTAAAGTGACATCTTGACCAAGTTCTCGATTCCTAAAGCTAAATTTATCTAAAAGGGCAGTTCGAATAACTGGCTGGACGCTACCCCAGAGATAATCTGGCAAAATTTGAACATTGGCCAAGATCTTTAGATTTATCGGTTTATAAATATCAACTTCGAGCGCTTGAGGCAAAGTCCCAAATTGACGCAACACACTAATAAGATTGGTGTATAGTTCTGATTCGGATGTAATCGGAATATTGTCTGCTCCAGCAATGGTTAGATAAACTAGCTCCCGGCTACCATCGGATAAGTAACGAGCACTAGCTTTACCAATACCTGCAAAAGCACGAGCAAAATCTTCATAGTCTTGAACCGACACCAATCGATCCATCGCAAATAAAGGTAATAAAGCATTACGACGAGCATCCTCAAGCTCTTCGGGATCTGCTCCGCCCGTTGCTGCTATCGGATTGATCACTTCTTTCAAACCGAGCGGACGAGAGATAAGTTGACTTATTTGCTCTGCTTTTACATTTCCTGACTTGCCGATACTTGTACGATACTTTGCCATGATGTTTCCAACCCCAGTGGGTAGCAAGGCACCATTACGACCGTTGCCAAAGGTAATAGTAGTTTTTTGTTCGTTATCGGTACGAGCAATGTAATTGCGATCGCCTTCGTCTAGTTCCTCTAAACTCTCAACTTCATGCCAGAGAACATCGTTAACTCGAATTTGTAATGAACTGTCAATTCCAGCAGGTGTGGGTGTTGATAAATAAGTTAGTGGCGACTGACCGAGAGTAAATTGCTGGAGAGATTTACGAGCATCTCCACTACCAAGAACTTCCGTGCGAGTTTCACCATGTGTTGCTTTAGCTATATTTCCATAGATGACTACAGTTTCTCTGGCATAAGCATTTTTAAGTGAATTAACTAATAATAAAACACTAGAATTTTCATTCTTTATTACATTTCCAAATATTATCAACTCTGAAACCAATTCATTTGTTTTCTGGTACTTTCCATTCTCTAACTCTTTTACTTTTTGACCTGAAATGAGAAACTTACGTCCTATTTCCAGGTTTTCATATATGCCATCTAAGACAATCTCATTTTCTTTTACAGGCTTATTAATTGGTGACTTGGCTAATTCTAATGGCTCAGGTTGAGCATAAACGGTAATCCCTCGAATCTTCTCAAATGTTGGCGACCATAGGGTTTTATTCCCTGTAAGCCTAGTAGTCTTAGCGGAAATACCGTAATCTACGCGCGATATTCGATCTACAGCTACAATTTTACGGATGGTGTTTTCATTTGTTTCGGAAATAGCTATATAGCTTTCCGAAAGAATACCTTCATATACGGAATCCAAATTAAGAATTCTGTCATTTTCCTGAATTTCAATGGGCTTAAATTCGGGTTTAGGTGAAGTATCTCCATTAGGACCATATATATAACCAGGAGAGTTATGACCATATAGTGATGCAACAACTTGAAAACTATATACACTGAGTTTTAGTTTTTTTATTTTGTCAGAGAATCCTTCAACTTTATTTTCTTTATTTCCTTCAATTTTTTCGCGAATTTCCTCTATGTTATTAAGTTCACTTAACTCTGTAAGGAATTCTTCAACGCCAAAATACTTGTCATTGTAATTTTCCTTTAATTTTTCTATCTCTCCTTTTGCCTTTTCTAAATCTATAGCTGTAGTGATTTTTTTTAGATCATTATTAATTAATTCAGAGTCAAAAAATAACATCCCAATTTTACTGATCTCGCTATTTTCTTCAACTGTAATCTGAACTTTTGTTCTAGAATCTTTTGCTTGAAATTCAATAGCTTGAAGCTTGTAAAAAAAAGCTGCTTCTTTATCATTGGTTTTAAGAACTTCACTGTCATTACTCTTGACAACG
The DNA here is from genome assembly GCA_039179675.1 of Cyanobacteria bacterium P01_G01_bin.67. Taxonomy (GTDB): domain Bacteria; phylum Cyanobacteriota; class Cyanobacteriia; order Cyanobacteriales; family Xenococcaceae; genus Waterburya. The sequence continues at coordinate 15,579 of JBCDEP010000050.1, read as the reverse complement.
AGTAAAAGTGGACTGTTTGGTTTTAGATTGGTGGCAGCTCCTTTGATATAAAAAGTAAACTTACCCTCTTTCGTGGGAATCTTTAAATCCTCAGTCTGCTGAGGTTGAAGCTTATTCCAATCTGCGCTAGCTTGTATTTTCTCAACTGTTTCAAAAGTCTGGGCTGTTTCACCAGGTTGAGGAATGCTTTGCGATCTAGTGCCTTCAGGGATCTCAACATTGTTGTAATCCTTCTCTAAGGTAAAAGCTAAATAAACACTTGCAGCAACCCCAGGCTTAAGACGATAGCCAACCAAATTTGTCAATTCCAAAATAGAGCGACGTTCTATCGCAGTATTCAGGAAACCTTCGTTAGCTATTCGCTCTTGGTAAAAGCTAAGAACATCAGCCACTGTAGCCCAGGCATCAAGAAGTGCAATACTCCAATCACTAGAATCTCGAGTCTTTAAATTCTTTAATTGTTCTTGTAACTTCTTTAATTTTTCTTGTCGCTCCTTATCTGTTGATGGTTCTATTGGACTAGATAAGCGAGCTTGCATACTCTCTAAAAAAGAAGCATGATTTCCAACTCGATAGGATAAAGCATCCAATCCAGGACGATTGAAAATGGGTTCTGGAGTGATAACATCTAGGCCTTCACAACAGCCGCAATCATTGTTCATCTTCCACCTCGCATTTCAAGTACAAATCGACCATTTTCCGGAAAACTAAAATCGTTATCAAGCCTTGGAACTTCTAGCGGACCGATAGGCAAAATTCCATTATTTATTTCTTGGTTAGATCCTTCGAGTAATCTCTCCAATTTAGTTATCCGAACGTTTTCTACCCCCGTAACAGTCATAGCCAAAGCTACCAAAGAACTCAGACGAATATCCGTCCCAAAAGTAAGATTATCGGGATGAAAAGCACCTCGACGACCATCAGGAAGAATGCGATCGCTAAATAGATCTAAAAGCTCTGCCTTAATAGAACCACGAAGAAATCTAGGAAGTACGCATACTGTCATCGCAATATCTAGTGGAACTGTTACAGCACTCTTAACACGTATATCGTGACCCATCCGACGATAGCGAATCATCCTTTGCTTAATTTTTTCCAGCAACGTTGTCTCAGCTTCTACTTGACCAAACTGATCGATAGCTATCAATACCTCGTACCAGCTACCAGTCCAAATTATTGTGGCTTTTACTCTTTGAACTTCGTTTTCAAATTCCCGCAATATTATATTTTCATAATCTTTTGTCGTAATAGCTCGCTCTAATCTACGCCGAAATTCCTGTGGGGCAAATAATTTAGCTTCAGCTATTGTCTCTGGGGACTTTCCCCCCTGGGCAGGAAAAGGATTGTAAGGAGTTAACAAAGGTTTTTCTGTATCGTTTTCCTTATACTTCACGTACTTTATCGTTTCCGCACCAACATTGCCGGAAGGACCATTGCCAATCCGATAGGTAGCATCAAAACTTAAACCAACAGCTGGTAGTTGACCTAACTTTCCATTTCCAAATCGAAGATATGCCTGATTCCGATCATCAATTTCAACCACAAAGTTGCGATCACTTTCATCACTATAGATTAAGTCATATTTTGGGTTCCACCAATCATTACCTTCCATTTCTAAATTGAGGCGTTTCTTACCTGATAACTTGATTTGGGGTAACGTATGATGTGTATCTTGATGCAGTAGTGAAGATATTTTTCCTCTAAAGTTACTAATTTGCTGAAATGGTAAAGGCTCAGCAAATGTCAGTGGACCACGAGGCAGTATAGGTTTAAATTGCTCTGGTTCTTCAATATAATCAGAAAATTGACTTTCTCCTTCACATTGAAAAGTCGATGATTGTATCTCTTTCTTCTTAACTTTACCAAGATATTCTTTAGTAATGGTTAAACCATGGTCTACTAATACAACATTGCCTCTGGCTAAACTAATATCTTCAATTAGCTTACAACTTTCTTGACTAACAGCTGAAATACATATTGGAAAAGGGAGAGCGTCTTCTTTCGCCCATTCAATTTCTACAATTGGATGATTGCGTAAAGGATCAATAGAAGGGTTTACATCGATTAGCCTCACCGCATGGCGATGATTAGGGTTAGGATTTGCACTACCTGTTTTAGGATCTTTTACTTCCTCAAAAATTAGAATATCTCCAACTTTGAGATACAAAAAAGGTTCATTTTTCAATGTGGCTGAGGTTGCCCCTTTGGGTAAGCAACATTCCCGATTGCCCCAGGTATAGAATAAAATTTTATTATGACCTTTCCATAAGTAGATCTCTTCGTCTTGCCACCAATGCCTGCCCCTAAATTCCTCAATCTCCTGTTGTTTTTCTAGATCGCTGTTCTCTTTGTTTTGGTCAGAATCGGTATTACTAAGCTCTGACTCATCGGCGCCATTCTCATCAAGGTTATTGCCATCCTCTTCATGTCGAACAGCTTCAGTACTATCAGATTCTGAATCATCGGTTTCATTATCATCACAGCTATAGTACTCTGATACTATCTCAAAACTAGAATTAGATGTTGTCTCTTCGTCAGGCTCTGAATTTCTAGGCTCTTCATCTCCAGAAGGGGGATTATCGTCAAAAAACTTTCCAACAACAGGCTCGAAGATGATAGCTCCAGTTGCAATAAGATCTAGTAACTCTTGTTGAGTAACAGATTGTTTATTTTTATCAATAACTCCATCCCCAGCGATGAAATATAAATCTTTTAACTTTACCTTTACTGGTCGGCTTTCTTCTTCGGAAACTTCCAAACACACCCAAGTCCGAGCATTGCATCCTTCATGAAGTGTATAGTCTACTAATCGGGCATGACGACGAACTGAAATTCGTTGACGAGCGGTTTGTAGATAAGCTTCAGTAGCAACAGCATCCTGAAAATAGCTAAGGTGATCCCCGGTATAGGCCAGAATTTCTACTAAAGTAAGACCCAGATCGGGAACATGACGTTCTTGCCACTCTGGAACAAGCAATGACATGCGATCTAAAATTAAGCGTCGAAAACTTCTGTAGTCTTTAGCCAGATAATCAATTTCAGGTATCGAAAGTTCCTCTGGAGGACAAACATCTCGTGGTTTACAATCTAGATCGCTAGGACAGTTAACTTTGAAACTAAACTGCAGTTGAGCATAGCGTGGATCAAAAAAGAAGTTATCGTCAAGTTTAAGAGGACTATTTTTATCTTCATCGTTCTGGAGTATCTTTAAAATATATTGAGAAAAATTCCCTCTTCTATTTACCTTGACCTCTAGCCAATCATCTGTTTTGTCATTTCCTGACGGAATATAATGCAGCGAATTAACTTCGATCTTATCTCCATTAATACTAGTAATACTGATGTCTTTAGAATCAAGTTCTTGATTTTCTTGATACTTTTTTTCTTTCCGCATTAAATAGACTTTTAGCGTAAGTTGATCTTCACTAACTTGAAGATAGTCAAGCCCGTTGAGATTATTCTCGTTGGGATTATTCTGATTCAAGATGAGTCGGCGTCGCTGCTCGTTTTGACAGCTTAAGAAAGAATTTTTCATTGCACGTTAGCCCTTTCAAAAGTATCAATGCGCTCCTCTCCAGTGCGAATTACTATGTACTGCAATACAATTTTCAGCTTACTATCTTCACTGGTTACTTGCAGATCTCTGAGATCGATAATATCTCCTAAATATTGCTGCAATGATGCTTGCATCATGACTTGTAAGGTTGCAGCCAGTTCTATACTGTTGGGAGCAAATAATAACTGAAGTAAACCACTGCCAAACTCGGGTCGGTTAACTCTCTCTCCGGGATTGGTGAAAATTAGTTGCTCAATCATATTACGGATATGGTCGTCGTCAGTCGACATTGCAGTCCGACCAAGGGAATCAAAATTAAAAGAAAAATCAAGATTCATTACGAGCCACTCACTCTTGTTTGCGTTACGGTAATAGTTGGAGGACCTTGGGGAATTTGTTCAGCACTTTGGCAAACCCCAGTGCTAGTCTGCAAAATGGCTGGCTGACCTGCGATGAAAACACGAGTAGCCGGAACGAGCCACTTCACAGTTACGCAAGGCTGAGGTTTGCTTGTGGGAACTGTAAAAGGACAGCCACTTATCGTAAAGCTGTCAGCTAATGTTGCCACAGACTGACCACCAACTAAAACTCGTGTATTTGTACTAATCGTTGTAATCTGTCCTTGGTGTGGACAGGTTCCTGATGCGTTTACATGGAAAAGAAGACCGGGCATTATCTCACCTCGACAAAAAAAAGTTATGTAATCGTAAGGGCGGTTCCATTAATGCTTACTGTTGGACCTATTAGAGCAATTGAAGCTTGTCCATTCGTAATCGTAATCCCGGTGTCAGTAATTTGAATACTTGCAGCACCTGAAGCACTTTTGAGTAAAATACCTCCTGCAGGTCCTGGCAAATCGCTCAGAAGGATTGCATTTTGACCAGAAGTTTGGAGCAAAATATTCGGGCTAGCAGGATTACCTGCCAAAGCTAGTGGAGGTACTTCTGCCACTGAACCCCAGAAACATCCCACCCAAATGGGATAGTCAGGATCTCCTTGTTCAAACTCTACCCAAACACCTGCACCAATCGGTGGAATCATGTAGGTTCCCATCTGAATTCCAGCATTAGGAAGACATGGTAAGGCCCAGCTAGAGGTTAAAAGACCTAACACATCGGGAACTTGAACGAGCAAACGTCCTCGTTGCTCAGGATCTACATTGGTTACGACTACTCCCCGATATTTACCGTAAAATCGCCTACGAACAGAAGGAGTGTCCTCACCTTGTCGAGAGCTGTTAGATCCTTGAAATGATTCAACATAGCCTAAGCTACCGAATGTGCCATCATTATTCATACTGTTACTCTCTGATTACTAGCAATTAGTGCATTTCTACTTAACGTGAAATTCTGTTTGTACTCACCTTGTTGGATATTGTGAGTGACGCGGTTAACGTAATAAAGTCCGTCATAGAGCTGACCAGCCCCTCTGACCCCAACAAGCTGGCGTGCTTTCAATACCCGGCCATATCGTAAAACATTTAGACTGCCTGAAGCACCAACCACATTTGCTGAGCGAGCCGTTTTAGCCAATAAAGTAGCAGCCGCTTGGGTTGGAGTATATTTTGCAAAATCTCTTATAGGTTTGACTTGAAACGAAGTTGGCAAATTTTTTCCTAATGTAGGATTAATCAAATTGATATCTGGTACTGGTATAGGAATTGAAATTTTGGTAGTAGGTTCTTGAATTAGGGCAACATACTTGGTTTTGGCAAAGCCATCAAAATTAAAACTAAGAGATTCAACATTGGTACTAGCATCTGAATCGATAGTAAGCGCAGGTTGCGGTAAGCCACTCTTAATTTCTGGACCCCAGTAAGCAACATTGGCACCAGGTTTTGGACCTGGTTCAACATAAAATACATACCCAACGTTAGCAGCAAGCTGGTTAATGTATTGCAGATCTGTGCCCTGATGACCTTCAATTTTTGCCGTTGGCAAATTGACATTAACAAAAATGCTAGGAATAACTTTTGGAATTATTCCATAAGTGGCAGTATATTTGGCCAGGATAAGGGCAACACGTGCCTCAGCTGACATTGCTGGATAAGGAACACCACTAATATCAACCAGATCCATAATTCGGGTCACGTCTTCCCCCGTCACTGTTAGAGTCGATTGTCCCGGTTCATTACTAGGTGCCAGTTCTATTCTGGCTATAACCCCATCCATTAATACATTGGGATTCCCTTTTACCGTTGCAATAATAATTACTCGATTAAGTGTGTCAAAATAACCTGAAGGTAGTAATTCTCGATTGATTAAGGATCTTTGACCAACATTTAAGGTAAGCTGAAAACCACTGCGTTGACTTGAGCTAATAGAAACCTGAACATTTTTTAAAGCCTCCACAACTTGCAGAGGCACAGGTTCTGGCACAATGCGACCCATCATTAGTGTAAGATAAACGCCTTTAAGCATTACGGACTCCTGGCACCCCTTCAGGCAAGGTGATTCTTAATTTACGCCCGATCTCGAATAAGTCATCAGGATGCATTGCTCGATTAGCATCACAAATACGCCAAAATTGCTCGGGGTCATCAAGATACGTTGCAGTAATGTTGTCTAAGCGATCGCTTTCTACTACTATATGTTCCTGAAGCAGCTCTAACTTTTCTGGCAGAGGCACAAAGCGCCTCTGCAAATAGACAATTGTCTTTCCAGAAAGAGATTCTGTTTTTCTGGTGCCAATGTCATAGTAGCGACTGTTAGGTGAAAATGAATTATTCATCCTGGTATTCTATTGATGCCAAAATTGCTAAGTGACCCTTTTCTAAATCGAGCAGATAGGCTTTCTTTGTTCCGTTGATATTCCATGAATACTCTTCCTCCTCGATTCTCAAAACCCAGATCGTCAATGGTTAGCACCCGCATTCCTAAGTTGACTCTAGCTCTTAAGGGATTCAAAGATGGATCGAATGCTTCTTCGGTAATGCTAAATTCTGTTAGGCGAACTGGAACTACACGAGATTTACTCCAGATAAACAGAGTCAACGGAGCTTCTTCCGCTATGATCTCCAATGTTCCTTGCTGAGCCAGGCGATTCATATTCTCTAACTGACTCCTAGGGGGGTATACAAGAGTCTCTAAAGCAGAGAGATGAGGTTGAATGCCGTATTCCAAGGTATTCTGCTCTGCCAACTCAAGCTGATCGGCAGCGTCAATTTCAGCTTCAATATTAATAGTTTCAATCGGAGGACCTTTTATCCTTAGAGCTTCTGAGCGATCGCCAGTTTCATTTCCAACCCCTTGAACCTGCAAACTTCGACTGAGTGTTGCAGGATTATATTGTAGTGCAATCTGACTTTGCACTGCTCCACTATGAGGATGGATTAAGACAAATCCTCCGCTCTGCAGACGTGGCGAACCAGGAAAAGTAGTCATGATTTAAAAATTAAAGATAATTAGCCTAAAACTTTTAGATAAAATCTGAGTTAAACTAATTTTGAGCTTAATTATGATTTAAATTGAGTTAAATCTATACAATTAAAAACATTACTGAAAAATCAGCATTCATGAGAATCATTATGATTTATAGTTATTTAAATTTACAATTCTTATTTGAATGCTTAATATTTATTATAATTGTAGTGTTGTCGCAAGAAGCTTACATAGAAACCTATTTACAGAGAAAGAAATCTGGTTAGTAAGTGATTTAGTTTTTGTTGCTATTTTATGTTTGTATATTCAATCAAAATTTATATTTTTTAATAATTATCAATTGATAATAAATGCATTTATTCATTCTTGAAAAAGTAAATTTTCTCTGGCTTTAATTATTTAATTATGGTTTTCAATCAAATAAGTTTGTGTTCAGATTTTCAGTTCCTTTTTTATAATCTCATGTTTACTTTAAAAAGAATGTCTGCTCAATAATTCCAATTAATTAAACATTTGTGGTCATTAAAAACACACAAACATAGAAAAAAGTGAAAGGAATCCAGAAAATTTAAAGTCCTCACTGCGATCAAACTTTTTCCACCCCTCCCCTTCGTACGAAGGGGAGGGGTGGAAAACATACCAATAGATTTTTTCAGAAAACTAAGTTAAATGCAAGAGGTATTAAATGTCAATTACCCTGACCAAAACTACAATTACAAACTTAGTAGCATTATCTTGAAAATTAGATATTTTTAGCTAAAAGTAGAGATATAAAATATTCATTTCCTTTTTAAAACATTTTGCGGCGTATAATTCTCTTAAACAGCTAAATTTGAGGAGTTTGTAATTGTCATTTTAAGCCTTAGTAGTTGTCGCGAGATAGCAGAGGGGAAAACCGACTGCAAATGTTGGAATACATATTACTGGGGTGGTTATGAAAGAGTATTGGTCTAAGAATACGAGCATTATATTGGCAAAGATTAGACTAAAGGTCTCGGAAGAACCAACGACATTATTTAAGATAGCAAACAGGTCAATGCTATCGAAGACCAAAATCAATTTGGCAAGATGTGGCCTCATACTTAAATAAAGACCCGACTGAATAATCAGTTATTTCAATTGGATCTGGTCAAATAGTTAGATGGAAAAACACGGCGGAACAGAGAGCTGGATTAACTTCTCAGCAATGGACTTGGAACGAGATTGTTAGCTATCCCACAGTTTTGAATCACCACTGAATTTAGATGTTTTTGAGCAGTAACTAATTCAGTCTAGTGCGAGAAATTTTGACCATATTTAAGTCAATCGATTAAATTTGTAGCATGATGACATTTGGCAAAGCAGCCCATCTTGATTAATCCTATTCACGGCAAAAGCTTAAAGAGTTTAGCCTAAAAGCCTTCTCTCGGAACGCCTGCTATATATAACTTTCGAGGAAGTTACCAACTTTATTGTAATTTGATATGTATTAAATGGAGTTCAAACGCAAGTTAGTTACCAACTTTATTTATTCGACTTCGTTTTTTTATTAACGAATTAATAGGCTTTAGACTAATTACTAGTTACCAACTATATTGTCATTCTACAATAAACCTTGGATAACGATTCAAGATTTTCCCTTAAAAGGCAGAGTATCGCGATCGCCTGGCTGGAAGAGCGATCACGATGAGGTGACAGCAAAAAAGTTATGATCGTCATTACCGCCAGCGTAGAAACAGTGTGCGGTGGCATACACCGATTTTTGGGCAGCTACATGCGGCTAAAGCCTTTGTGGAATGGTGATACCTAGTAAACGGCATCGAGCAGTAGAAAAGCGAAACAACGAACAACGCTGTCTTGGGAGTTTCCCCCATTAGCGATTGTTTCAAGAAGAAACAGGGCAAACAAGCTATATCGAGAGATTCAACAATACACTAAGACAAAGAGTATCGCGTTTGGTGCGAAAAACTTGATCCTTTAAACAATTAAGCTGTTGAGGAACTATTGGAGATGTGTAATTAACGCCATCAAATATTTCGGAAATTACTACCATAGTCACCGTCAAGACTTCTTAAAATATGTTTACAATAGTAAATAAATCAAAGAAGCACGAATTATGGATAGCCTAGAAAGCAACCTTTCATTAGAGCAGCAGTTGAATCACAGGGTATTCAGCGATCGCGTAAAACAATTATCCCGTGAAGAAGCTCAAGAATTATTGATCCAAATGAATCAACAAATGATAATCAAGGAAAATCTGTATCGAGAATTATTTATCGATCAGCAAAAAGATATTGTAGACACTCTCTTTGGACAGAGAGGAATTAAATAATTTAGAGTTGACCCTCCCTAGAACATCTCTTGTCAGGATTAAAGCCTTGGGATTTATTGCTTTTGGATGATGTGTGTTGCCCTCAAAAATTGCTAAATGTATAGATACATCTAATATTTCCTTAGATTAAGCAATTCAAATGAAAGATCAAGACTTATCAGCTACAGAACAGTATGAAGCATTAAGTTAAGTGGTATAGAAAGCAAGGATATCAGCCTTTGTTCTAACGGTGACTCTACTTTGCTCATCTTCCAACGCTGAAGCGCAAGCTACTTCGACCTCAATAATTAAAAAGCAAAAAACAAAAAACTAAATTTAAAGTAAAGCAAGACAAACTATGGCAAGCAAATCTAGCAACACCGTCAGAGATTATTTAAAAGAAATCGGTCGCACTCCACTATTAACGGCAGAAGAGGAAATAAAATTTGCCAACCAAATTCAAGCCATGTTGCCTTTGCTAGACAAGGAAAGCTTGACTTTAGAAGAGAAAAAGATCATTCGTCAAGGTCAAAGAGCGAAACAAAGAATGGTCGAGGCAAACCTAAGGTTAGTAGTGTCTATTGCCAAAAAATATCAAAATCGTGGCTTATCAATGCTGGATCTAATCCAAGAAGGTAGCATTGGTCTAATGAGAGCAACCGAGAAATTTGATGCAGGGAAAGGTTACAAGTTTTCCACCTATAGTTACTGGTGGATCAGACAGGCAATGACCAGATCGATCGCCAATTATGCACGGACGATTCGTTTGCCGATTCATATTACTCAAGACCTCAATAAGATCAAAAAAGCAACTCGTAAACTGTCTCAAAAGCTAGGTAGAAAACCAAGCGATCGTGAAATCGCAGCTGAGTTAGATATGGATCTCAAGAAATTGCGTTCCTTGGCACAGTCAGCCAGAATTACTAAGCCAAAAAGTCTCAACGTGACTATTGATGAAAATCAGACTGAATTAGGGCAACTGTTAGCCGATGATTCTGCCTCACCTTCAGATTTTGTCGCTACTCAAGAAGTTCGTTCACAAATTCAAAGTTTGTTGCATACTCTTTCCCCCAAACAGCGAGATGTCATTACTCTCCGTTATGGTTTGAATGATGGCAGAACTATGACCTATGAACAAATAGGTAATGTTTGTGGGATTAGTCGAGAAAGAGTCAGACAAATTAAAAATAAAGCAATGAAATTGCTTAAAAAACGAGCGATTGAAGTTTCGACTTTAGCAGGATAGAGTGAAAAAAATCTAAAATCCCTCAACGTTATGATTAATCACGAGTTTAAATTTGGCGGATTAGCTGGGTTTACAGTCTATTTAACCTTTAGGTTTTAGCTCAATAAAAAATCTGCATAAACAATAGACCGACCATATCTAGTAAATGTAAGAAAAATGCACGCTAAATTTTACGATTAAAAGGTTTAGAATTATGAAAAAATCTCACTCCCTATCGTAAATATTATTATCGCTTCTTGAACGGCGCATGCGCGCTGCATCGCTTTCGCTCCGCACTTGTTCTTATCCCATTGAGAATAAAGCCGAGTATATGCGGCTCTTGTCCTAAAGGATACCGCTACGCTTATACCCGTCACTTTGGGTGAACTATGCGCCTTTGTTTAGGGTAGCCGACTGATCGCTTATTTCATAATCAAAACTGGCAGCAGAAGAAACCTTAAACTTTAGAGATTAATCCCAAGTAGCAATTATTTCACGTAATTGTTTCAGTGAAAGCTTTTGAAATTCCGATTTTCTGGCTTGAGAATAGTACTCCAACTTGAACTCATCAATCGCTCCTAGCACATTTTCCTCAGCAACTTGAAGCGCGTAATGAGAGACAAAACCCAAACAAATTCTTAATCAAAAAAGCGATCGCCCGAATCAAAAAGCGATCGCTTAAATTAAAAGTCAACCTAAATATTAACCAAAGGCAAAGTTATCAGCAGTTAAGCTAGCTGAATCAACACCAACCAAGGTCGCTAATTCACTATCACCAGTCGCGATTAAAGCATTATCTTCTATTTGAGTCAGGCTGAGATCGTCGAAACCAATACCCAAGCCAGCAATACCAATAACGTCTTCCCCAGCGGTGAAGTCATCGACAGTGTTAGTACTTTCAGGAATTGTTGCGGTAGCAATCCAGAATTGATCTGCGCCTGCGCCACCAGTGATGAGGTTATCACCGCCAGAGGTTGCGAAGAAGAGATCGTCTCCCGCTTCTCCAAAAATGCGATCACCCTCGCCCAGAATAACAATATCGTTACCGTTACCACCGTAGATACGATTACCTCCGCCACCAGTCAAAGCATCAATTAAATCGTCTCCGTCGCCAGCAAATACTAGCTGATCGCTACCAGAGATTTCAATTTGATCGCCATCGGTAGTACCAAAGAGAGGAGCAAATCCTGCATCTTCTCCGCTATCATCACCGTCATCGCCATCAGGCATTTCTCCATCCATGTTATCCATGCCATCTGTGCCACCATCACCCATATCATCGGTAGATAATAGGACAGTATCTTCACGGAAAGCTAGGTTTTGAATACGAATATCTTCTTCAACTGGAGTATCGGCAATATCAAAAGGAGTTTCGCTAAAGTTTTCGGCGATAAATTCAGCCAAAACATCCTGTTCTGAACCATCAGGAGCAAAGGTAGCCACCCCAGTAGGTGAATCATCTTCAGCAATCAAATCAACTCGCTCTGTATCGGGGAAGGGGAAATCATCACCGCCATCAGCCAAAAAGTCCAAGGTAACGGTACGGAAAGTGCGTGTTGGGTCACCTACAACTTCCCCATTTTCCACCACCACGTCAGTAACATTGCCCTCGTTATCAGTAGTGGCTAAAGAAACAACTCTTTCTCCAGGTGGCAGACTAGCATCAAAGCTAAATGCAATTCCCGATACTTGAGGGAAGCGTCCTGGTTCTGCCCCTGGTTCACTTTCCGATACACCATTTTCAATTAGAGCCAGTAGTTCTTCAGCGGTAACGGTTACCAAAGTAATACCATTGTTAAAGCTGAGACTGTTAGCAATGTCGAGCTGAGAAATTTCCCCTTCTTCTGTCCCTGCAATTTCGTTCGCTGGAGGAGGAAGAAACTCAACGTCGTCAACACTGGTAGAACCAGCAGGAGTTACCACCTCCCCAATGCTGTCGCGAATACCGCCACCGTTACGAATTGAAATTGTAACTTCGGGGTCGATGGACTGAGCAAATTCTAAATTGGCATCCGCCGCTAGGTTACCAAAGTTGGTTTCCTCCGAGCGAATGTCAACCCGCTGACCGTTGAGGAAAACGTCTGTGTTACCAAAAGTATTACCCCCCTGTTCGGCTATGACCGCGCTGATGGCATCTGTAACTTCCACTACTTTCGGATTAGGGGTGCCGCCCACTGCTGCAACTCCTGCTTCATCGGTAGCAAATGCCCCGCTGATTTCAGGGTCGATGCTTTCGGGAATGATTACCCCGTTCTCGTCGAAATCAACTACCAAACGACCAACATAGCGATAGTTACCGTCGGTATTGACCACGGCAATAGGATTGCCGTCAGCAGCAGTATTAAGAATCGGGTATGCTCCTGCCGATTCATCTCCCGCACGCAGAGCATCGGTTTCGTCGGTAAGAATGGTATTGGAACCACCAGCGACAATAATATCTACATCAGTTAGTAATTCTGAAAGCTGCTCTTCGACTGAAATGAGCTGCATATGCGCTAGCAAAATTACCTTATTTAGATCGGGGTTATCTACTAATAAAGAATCGACCGACTCCTGAATTTCAGCAGCTAGAGCGGCAACATCATCAGGGTTATTGGAGTCAAATTCAATCGGGCTAATCGTGACATCTGTAGGAGAAGAGATGTCATCTAGAGTGGGGGTAGTGGCACCGACCACGCCAATTTGTTCGCCCTCAAGGGTAATGATAGTATTACCAGCAATGCTATTAGGAATTTCGCTAGCTTCCTGTCCATCCTCAACGACAAAACCTGCTAAATTATCATCACCGCTGAAATCTAGGTTTGAGCTGAGATAAGGAAATTGTGTTCCAGGATAATCGTCTTCTTCATCTGCCTCGATTAAATCCTCAATTTCCCCTGTCCCTAGATCGAATTCATGGTTACCAAAAGCGATCGCCTGAAACCCTAGCTCGTTTTGAATGATAATATCGCCACGACCAAAATCGCCAAAGACATCATCGCTGGCAGAGAAGAAAGGACTGGGGATATAGGCATCACCAGAAGACAGAGTAAGAGTATTAGCAAAGCCAGCTTCCCCATCTCCATCGAGGTCTTCGGCACGGAGAGCATCAAGTACCGCACTAAAATTAGGGGCATCTACCAGAGCATCTAGACCTGCTTCTTGGTCGGCTGCGTGGAATAATTGTAATGTAAAGGTTCCGTCGCCATTCATATCATCACCATCCATTTCCATTTCGTCATCATCGCTGTCGGACTCTCCATCGTCAGCATCACCCAAGGCATCTGCATTAATCTCAAAAATAGAGGTTGTACCGCTAATTTCATTGGCTACAGCCAACAACGGTGAACCATTGGGGCTATCTTCAGCAGAAATAAAGGCTAAACCTTCTGGTGCGATATTCTCTGCATCCCCAGTTTCCGCATCAAGGGGATTAATATACTGCACAAATTTAGACTCAGCAGGAACAGTAACGTCATAAACCATAATGCCGCCTGTTCTTTCTAAGCCGATAAAGGCAAAAGTTCTCCCCTCGATTTCTCCTACTACCAATCCTTCTGGTTCAGGTCCGCTGTCGTTACTCCGCTCATCAAAAGACTCGACATCACCGTTAGAATTGAAAATCTCAGGTACTAGTTCCGCCGTGATCCGTTCAAAGTCATCGCCGCTATCAAATACAATGTTGCCCTTGCTGTCACGAATGGAAAAGGAACGACTGCCATAGGCAAATAACTGGTCAAAATCTCCATCGCCATCCAGGTCACCGTCGATAGAGGATACTTCTAAATTACCAATTTCTTCTGGAGTCTGTAATTCAGCAGCATTGGGAAAAGCTTCTGGGTCTAGTTCAATATCAACCACGTCAACTTCTTCATCACGAGAGTCTCCTTCGTTAGCAGTGACGATAAAGGTCTCACCGTCTACCTCGTAACTATCAATGCTATCAGGTTGAAACAAGCCGAAGACTGGCTGGTTAACAATCTCAATACCATTAACATCACTGGCATCTATAGCAACACTACTAAAATCAATCGCTCCCAAAGGTTGAAGCTCGACAACTTCACTGCTTTCAATATCAACTACAGCGATCGCATTATTTTCCTGTAATGCCACAAATGCTGTACTACTATCACCACTTACGGTAATAAATTCTGGTTCAACATCCTCAGAAACGGAAACATCAGGAAAAATTCTAATACCGCGACTTTGTAATTCTGCTTCTTGCCCATCAAAAGCTTCAAAACTAGCGGTGGCAACAGTAGCATTATCTAAACCATCTGCAATGTCGACGATACTAACCGAACCAGGCGGATTGATACTGGGGTCGTCTTCATCTGCCTCTCCTTCATTTGCCACTAAGACTTTAGTGCCATCAGGAGAAAAGGTGACCTGATCTGGTAATGACCCTGCCGTAACTTGATTTAGCAAGTTGCCATCACTATCAAAGAACACTACTGAACCAAGTTCAGTAGCAGGATCACTTTCAATTGCTGCGGCTAAAATGCCATCACTGACAGCCACGCTATTAACCCCACCTCCAAATGGGGTAATGTCAATGGCAAAGGCTAAAGTAGGATTACTGGGGTCGCTTAAATCTAAGGCATCAATAGTGTCATTGGCTCCATTAGTAACGAAAAGGCGTTGTGATACTGCATCGAATGCAGGAATTTCGGCAGCACCGTCATCAAAAATACCTGTATCAAAAAGACCAATGGGAGTTAATTCAATAGAATTATTCATGTAAGTTTGAGATAGAAAACCTAATAATCAATCTGAATCTGCAATCTGTTCTGTTTCCAAGTCCTTGTCTTAAATTGATCAAAAAACTGAAGCAACTGGATAGATAATGCATATTGCTCTATTCAGCTACTTTTTATTAATTGACCATTGACTTTTTAACAAACATCAATTAGATTGTCGTAGATACATTTTCTTTACATTTCAGGGATATAAAGAAAATTCCCGAACTTTTTAGAAAGTCCGCCTCTAAGCTTCTCAGCCTTAAGTAAATTGAAGTTAAATTATTGGTTAAGAAAAGATTATAAGGATCGCTAAATTCCCTTAATTTCTAATTAGTGCAATCTCTTGATATTCTAGATAAGTTACATATTTTGTAAACTTGTTACTTTGATTATATACAACTTTATTA
>JBCDEP010000191.1:0-11317 GCA_039179675.1 Cyanobacteria bacterium P01_G01_bin.67 | reverse complement strand
CTCCCATCTTGGTGCGTACCGTCACCGCCAACGCCTGCCTCGTGAGGCAGATAAAAGTAGAGCGAGTATTAAGTAGGATAACATACGTCTGATGTGAATTAAAAAACCTTAAAATCACTCATTTAAAATCTTAATCATCAAATTTTTCAATCTGCATAGCCAAGAAAATAAAATTTATTAGTTTTATTGAAAGCTAAGAGCTAAGAGCTAAAAATTAGTAAACTAGAATGAAGCCAATTCACATTAAGCGTATTTATATTCGAGGTGTAAGTTTCTCGCTATCAATAAAGAATGCTTAACTTAGGCTTTACCGAAGTTTTTTACTCTAGAAATTGAGAGCAAACATCAAATAAAAGCTAGTTTTTGCTCATTCTCTGCACAATGTGAATAAATCACTTAAATAATGCAACCAAACGAGAAACCTGAATCAGAAATTAATCTCAGAGATTCCCAGTACTATCTCAATCGTGAACTGAGCTGGTTGGAGTTTAACTACCGTGTTTTGCACGAAGCTTTAGATTCGAGAACACCTCTGTTGGAACGTCTAAAGTTTACTGCTATTTTTAGCTCTAATCTAGATGAATTTTTGATGGTTCGGGTTTCTACCCTCAAAGAACAGGTGGAAGCAGGAGTTACTAAACTAACCCCTGATGGTCGCACTCCCCAACAGCAGTTAGAGGAACTCGAACAGCGCCTGCAACCAATGGTTAACCAGCAATACGAGAACTTCGAGCAAGAACTACGTCCTCAACTAGCAGCATTAGGGGTTAAATTATTAAATTATGAGGACTTAGAGCGAGAACAAACTCTTTACTGCCAAAATTACTTTAAGAAACAGGTTTTTCCTATTCTGACCCCTCTAGGAGTAGATCCAGGGCATCCATTTCCACGGATTTCTAATCTGAGCTTTAATGTAGCAGTGGAAATTAAGAATCCCAAAACTGAGGAAAAACACTTTGCTCGGGTCAAAATTCCCGATATTTTACCGCGCTTTGTTAAATTACCGTTGCCACAGCCAGCATCAACCGCACATAATCAAACTATTTGGAGTGGTGTCCCCCTAGAACAAATCATTGCCCATAATTTGTCGTCTTTGTTTCCAGGATTAGAAATTCAAGAATATAGTTTTTTTCGGATTGTCAGAGATGCGGATTTTCCCGTTCAAGAAGATGAGGCGGATGACTTACTGTTAGCAATTCAGCAGGAAATTGGTAAACGACATTTCAAAGGATTTGTGGTGCGTTTAGAATTGCAAGCTGCCACCTCTAAATTTTTGCGACAGACTTTAATCAATGGCTTGAATATAGCAGAAAGAGACGTCTATGAAGTCGAGGGGTTAATGCATTTAGGGTCTCTTATGTCTTTAATGGCACTTCCTTTACCAAAGCATAAAGATGCTCCCTGGCAAGCGATCGTGCCTCTGCGTCTAAAGGCAGTCGCCAAAATGTCTCGGACAGAAAATTTACAGGAACTTCCTGAAAGCGAAGACTTATTCTCGATTATTCGACAGGGAGATTTACTAGTTCATCATCCCTATGAGTCATTCTCGGAGTCGGTAGAGCTTTTTATTAAGCAAGCTGCGGTCGATCCCAACGTCTTGGCAATTAAAATGACTCTCTATCGTACTTCTGGTGATTCACCAATTATTCAAGCCCTAATCAACGCCGCAGAAGCCCGCAAGCAGGTAGCAGTATTAGTGGAGTTGAAAGCTCGCTTTGATGAAGAAAATAATATTCTCTGGGCGCGAAAGCTAGAGGATGCAGGAGTTCATGTTGTTTACGGTTTAGTAGGACTCAAAACTCACACCAAGATCTTACTGGTGGTGAGACGAGAGGGGTCTGAGATTCATCGCTACGTTCATATTGGTACGGGTAATTACAATTCTAAAACCGCCAAGCTTTATACTGACTTAGGATTGATGAGCTGTCGTGAAGACTTAGGGGAAGATCTGAGCGATCTCTTTAATTTTCTCACTGGTTATTCCCAGCAAAAGCGCTTTCGTAAACTATTAATTGCTCCAGTCAACATGCGCGATCGCTTGATCGAGATGATTCATCGCGAAATTGAACACAGCCAGCAAGGGCAAGCAGGTAAGATTATTGCCAAGATGAACTCCCTAGTTGACCCAGAAATGATTGCTACTCTATACAAAGCTTCTCAAGCAGGGGTACAAATCGATTTAATTGTGAGGGGAATTTGTTGTTTGCGTCCTGGTTTATCAGGAATCAGCGATCATATTCGGGTAATTAGCATTGTGGGTAGATATCTAGAACATTCTCGGATCTTCTATTTTCATAATGACGACAAGTCAGAAATATATCTTGGGAGTGCCGACTGGATGCCCCGTAATTTGGATCGTCGGGTAGAGGCTGTGACACCAGTTGAAGACCCAAATTTGATTTATCAGCTTCATGAAATTCTCGAAGTTATGTTATCTGATAATCGCCATGCCTGGTCATTACAAGCAGATGGAACCTATATTCAACGCCACCCTCGTGAAGATGAAACCGAACGCAGTGCCTAAAACATCTTGATGGAGTTGGCTCGAAAAACTCATTCTTGAACATTAAAAAACTTGCCCACATATTTAAGGAATTAACATGAACAGCAATTTACTAGAACAGCTTAAAGCAGTAACCGTAGTTGTCGCAGATACGGGAGATATTCAGGCAATTGAAACCTTTACTCCCAGAGATGCTACTACTAATCCTTCATTGATTACCGCAGCAGCACAGATGCCTCAGTATCAGGAAATTGTTGATACTACTCTCAAGCAAGCCCGAGAGGAAGTGGGGGCAAGTGCGACTACTGCCGACGTTGTTACCCTAGCTTTTGATCGCCTGGCGGTAGCTTTTGGCTTAAAAATTTTAGAGATTGTCCCAGGAAGAGTCTCGACAGAAGTAGATGCGAGGCTGTCCTATGATACCGAAGCTACCCTAGAAAAAGCTCGCTATTTGATTTCGCAATACGAAGTAGCAGGAATATCCCGCGATCGCGTTTTAATTAAAATTGCCTCAACCTGGGAAGGGATCAAAGCCGCTGAAATTCTCGAACAAGAAGGAATTCACTGTAACTTAACCCTACTATTTGGTCTGCATCAAGCGATCGCCTGTGCCGAGGCAGGAATAACCCTGATTTCTCCCTTTGTCGGCAGAATTTTAGATTGGTACAAGAAAGATACTGGTAGAGATAGCTACCCTGCTACAGAAGATCCTGGAGTTTTATCAGTAACTAAAATTTATAACTATTACAAAAAATTTGGCTATCAAACTGAAGTCATGGGGGCTAGTTTTCGTAATATAGAGGAAATTACAGAATTGGCAGGCTGCGACTTGTTGACTATCTCCCCTAAACTATTAGAACAATTACGGTCTAAAGTTGCCGAGTTACCTCGTAAACTCGATCCTGAATTAGCAGGACAAGCCAATATAGAGAAGATTTCTGTTGACAAAGTTACTTTTGACAAGATGCATGATGCAGATCGCATGGCATCAGAAAAATTAGCCGAAGGCATTCAAGGTTTTACTAAAGCTTTGGTGGCATTAGAGAAACTGCTTGCAGAAAGATTAGCTCGTCTGGAGGGAGAGTCCACCGTTAGCCGTGCCGCGCAAGATGTATTTCGAGTTTACGATCTTGATGGAGATGGATTTATTACTCGCGAAGAGTGGGCTGGCACTGATGCCGTATTTGATGCCTTAGATATCAATTGCGATGGGCAAATTTCTCCAGAGGAGATCGCTGCGGGATTAGGTGCAGCATTTCATTTGGCTAAGGCTAGTTAATAATTGATATTACCCGTCTACTAATCTATGAGGATTGGGAAAGCCCAAAAAATCCCGCTTCCCATAGGTTAAAGGGTACCCTGTTCCCTAATTCCCTATTCCCTATTCAGAAATTTACAGGTTTTTGCATACTATAAAGAAACTTACGTAATACCAAGAAACATAATCTTAATTGTTCGCAGTTGAGTTTTTTAATGAAACTACCAACTTTAAAATCTCCCAAAACAAGTCTATTGTTGGCGATCGCTAGCATTATGACCACTTTTGTAACTACCAATTCGGCTCAAGCCCAAACCTCGAAGGGTTTTACTTGTGATGCCAAAACATCTATTCCGACTACGATCTATAACAATTCCCAGGGAGGTCAAGAACCTTGGATCAAATGGGTTTCTGAGCATTTTTCTGAATCTAACTGGACTCCTCTTTCGCGCTGCCAGACAGTGAGCGATCGCTTAGAGGAATACCGACAGAAAGGCAAGCTGAAGTACGTTACCCTGGGAGTAGAAAATAATCAGCAAATTATTTGCGTTGCTAGTCGGGATAATGGACCTTGTGAAGGAATTGTGTATACCCTCAGACCAGGACAAGATGGCGTTGCCGCCCTCAATAATCTTTTTGCTTGGGGAAGTGGGCAGCAAAATTTAGACTCTAATTATGAGTCTGCTGAAACAATTCCTTACATCAACGTTGAGGAAAAATTATTGCAGGCAGATGGCAATTGAGATCGCAATAACCTAGAGCAGTTAGCTTCTAAATTGGCAATCAGAAAACACTTTTTTATCGAAGGATGTTCCATATTGAGCGTCTCCGTAATAAAGTTTATTAAGAGTCCTACGTAAATTTTGTGCCAGATGACAATTCTGATTCGTTTATCTCTAAGCTGGCTATTATTGATGGCGATCGCTATGGTTGATAGTCGGTTCTACTGGAGTAATAATGCCAAAGTATTTGCCCAGTCACTACCAACTGAAAATCTAGTGCTTCCAGGTGATTTGACCAATAATCTGTTTGATCTTTGTCAGTCAGCTACAGTTCGAGTTGTTAAAGTTGATTCTGCTGGTTCTGGGGTAATCATTAGTCGTCATGGTAATACTTATTCCGTGTTAACCAATTGGCACGTAGTAGACTCTAGCAATCCTTTGATTTTGACAGTTGATGATGAGCAACATCAATTAGTCGGGACACCGCAACAGCTGGGAAATTTGGATTTAGCCTTACTCCAATTCACTAGTGATGTTGAATATCCTGTCGCTCCACTTGCTGCATCTATACCTCAAGTTGGAGATACAGTTTATGCAGCAGGGTTTCCCCTCGAAATTAGCCAGACAAGTAGCCTAAGCTGGGGCAACGATGCTTTTCGTTTAACTCAGGGTCACGTATCAATCGTGCCTACTAAATCTCTACCCCAAGGATATCAGCTGGGCTATACCAATGACACTGCAATTGGCATGAGCGGAAGCCCCATATTTAATACTGAAGGATCTTTAGTCGCAATTCATGGGCGAGGTAAATACCGTGATCCAGGTTTTGGCGTATATATATTTGAAGATGGTAGCGAACCCCCACCAGAACAGTTAGAACAAATGATTAAATCTAGCTGGGGAATTCCCCTTAGCACTTATGCTGAACTATTGAATTAGCTGGGTAATTTTGGGCGTTGCATAATTGAGATATGAATCAGTGAAAAAATCATGCAATGTCCAGAATACAGCTCAGAGCATATTATCAAAATTGACAAATCTCTTTTCATATATAGATTATAGAGGTTGTCTCCCTGTCAAGACCAGAAGACTTTTCATGGTTATACTGACGGATTCAAACGGGAATGTTGGAAAATGTATGTCAAGGGGATGGGTTTCAGAGCAATCGAGAGAATCAAGGGCGTTTATCATACCAAGATCATCTTGAGTATAAATGTGAGGATGGGAGGTACTTAATTCCCCCCGGATTTGATTAATTGCCATCACCAGTCACTGAATCTAGGAATAATCTTCAATTAGTTGATGTTCTAGTGAGATCGCTTTATCCCTCTTCTGTCACTTTCCGAGATTTGAATTACAATAGAAGAAATATTTAGAAGCTGTGAGGTAGAGAGGGCAATGGATGTAGAATTGCAGATTCTTAAACATTTAAAGCGGTCGCCAGCACCTACAGTTTCTCTAATCGATCAATATTGTGACTCTTACAATGACTTGTTTTCTGATGTCAGAAATTATGAATGTTTCAAATATTTACATCAAGGTATTATCTCACCAATTAAAAGAAAGTCCCTACCAGAGATAGCAAAAGTTGTGGGAATATCTTCACCGCAATCACTACACCATTTTCTGGCGAATTCACCCTGGTCAGTATCAGAACTCAGAAAGAGAAGATTGAGTTCAACCAAAAAAGCATTAAAAGGAGAAAAAATTATAGTAGTGGTTGATGAAACAGGAGATAGAAAGTAGGGGAAGAAAACAGATTATGTAGCGAGACAATATCTGGGCAGTATAGGAAAGATAGATAATGGAATAGTGTCAGTAAATGCCTACGGGGTCTATAACAATATAACTTTTCCCTTAACTTTCAAAATTTTCAAACCGAAAGGAACGCTCAAAGAAAATGATACATATCAAACCAAAATTGAGTTGGCATCCTCAACGATCTCAGAGTTGTTCGAATTTGGATTCAAGATTGAATTAGTTTTAGCCGATAGTCTATATGGCGAGGCTAGTTTATTTATCAGAACCTTAGAAAAACATCAATTACCTTGGGTCGTCCTCAAGGATACCGCTTCGCATATGGCAATTAGAAGTAATCATGGAGTCTGGCTATCCCAGGAACAAAAGGTGAGAGCTAACAAGTGGTGTAAATTCAAGAGAACTTTTAGTAATCAAAAAGCGGTGCGACCCCGCGTCTCCGTGACTTGAATCCATCTCAAGCTTTGTCTGATTCTAATCTTCGATCTCAAGAGTCTATTGCTGATTATACTTTTCATCCACAATGGTCGAACAAAGAAGGATGGAAAACCACTTTAAACAACTTTCGTTTAATTATTCAACCTGCTATTGTATTTTGGGCTATTATTCCCTGGTTAGACATTTTTCCTAACCGTTCTTTAATACTTGGTTTTCATCGATTGATTGCGGCAATGAATCAATTTTCTTTTTATTTGCCTGATGGATAAACTCTGTTTCTGCTACTCCTCTGTTTCGGAAAGTGACAGAAGAGGGTTATGTTGCTAGTTAGCTAACGTTTTTGTAAAATTGCTTTGATGATTGCTTTCGATTTCTCAATCTCTTCAGGTGTCGAAGCAGTTTGTTGCCAACTAGAACGTTGGTTAAGATTTTCCACCCATTGAGTTACTTTGGGATATGGTTCCAAACTAATTCCTAAATTGGGAATGGCAGCGACAGCAGTTCCTGCAACGATATCGGCAGAGGTCAGTTGTTCTCCTAAGAAATATGGTTGCTCTCCCTCTAAATTATCTTCAAAATATTGTAATGCTGTTGCCATTGTTTGATGAGCTTGGGTAATTTTTTGCTCTTCAACAGCTATATCTAACATCTCTTTCATCAGTACAATCGAAGCAGGAGGAAGTTCATTGACAGTGACTAACTCAATCATTCTCACCTGAGCGATATCTTGAGCCGCAGACGGCATCAAAGCAGGAGTGGGATATTTTGCTTCCAAATAATCTAAAATTGCCAGAGATTCAAAAACCTTAAAATCATCATCAACTAATACTGGAATGTGATGAAAAGGATTAATCGCTAAAAAATCTGGCTGAAACTGATCGCCATTCAGCTTTAAGATAACTGGTTCAAAATCAATGTTTTTCTCTAAGAGGGTGACCCATACACGCCGAGCATTAATTGAAAGACGAGAATAGTAAAATTTCATCAGATGCTAAACCTCATATTTTCAGTTGAAATCTGTGGCTCATAAACTACTATGACATTTTTAGCTTTCTAACTCCTAAGAAACAAATTAAATAGGGAAACGTTTCATCATCGCATTTGCTTCCTTAGCATTATTCGAGAGAGTAGAGGAAATATTGGGGATTTGCGGAATCTGGGATAAAACATCTACGGTGCGACGCAGCATTCTCACAATATCTCCCTCAGCCAAGCTGACGCTGTCACATAGATCTTGCCAATCCATCCCTAATGCCCACTGTTCGCATAACCCCACCAACTCATATTCCCGCCAGACGGGTAAGCTTACTCCATGCCGTCGTTGCACCTGGAATAAGCGAGTTCTGATCTCTCTAATAGTGGCGGATACAGACTCTGAAGTACCATCGCCTGAAACTGTTTTGACTCCGAGAACCTCCAGTACTTGGGCTGGTGGAGGAAAGTCGCACCAGACATCCGCCCGAGGTGTTTCCGTAATCAAGGCACAGACAGTTGCCGCTAGGTGTTGAGGTTCCAGATATTCCAG
Organism: Cyanobacteria bacterium P01_G01_bin.67; assembly: GCA_039179675.1. Classification (GTDB taxonomy): domain Bacteria; phylum Cyanobacteriota; class Cyanobacteriia; order Cyanobacteriales; family Xenococcaceae; genus Waterburya. Next base: position 3,113 of record JBCDEP010000191.1, on the reverse strand, counting down.
TTCTCCTGAAACAAAGATCAAAGCCAACCAGAGTTCGTTGTCCCCACGAATAGTAGCTGCCGCTTGCCCCAAAAAGCTCGGACTATATTCTTCCAAAGCACCAAATTCTTGGAGAACATTAATCAAGCTTAAAAATTCCGACCAATAGTAGGATTGGTTGGACTTTTGTTTCTGATATTTAATTTGAGTTTTATGCAGTTGTTCTCGGAGTTGGAGGCGCTTTTTATGCTTTTTGAGCAGCCGACTCGGATTGTCTACTTGTTGGACGGGATGTTCGTCAATCATGCGATGAACTGCATCTAGTTTTTGCTGCTGTTCTGTTACTTCTGGTGCAGGGAGGAGAGGAACTAAATAATCAGCAATTTTCCCAGTGGCGATCGCGGTAAATTCGTCTCCTTTGTGCCACTTACCTAGTCTGATATTATCCAAGGGAGGTAGGGGAATTTCTTCAATATCCTCACTACTAAAAGTTCCTTGATTAATTTCCGTAACATCGGCATTGGCGGCAATGTACCAGTAGTTATCTCCCCCCAAACAGAGTAGATTGGCAGCTTTACCCGAACCAGGAATTTTAGCTACTAAGACAGCCGCTAAGGGAGAATTGACTCGAATATGTTTTCCTTTCAACCCTAAAATTCTTCCTGGCTCAATTTGGGAAATTAGAGGCTTGATCTGGCTTTTTCGCTTAGCTTCCGCTTGCTGCTGTAAGATATCTAATAATCGCTGCTCTTCTTTTGCCCGTTCGCGTAATTTCTGATAGCTGGTGAGCTGACCTGGCGCAATTGAGGCTAGTGCCACGTCTAACTTAGCTAATTCTGTAGTGATTTCGGCGATCGCCATTTGTTCGGGAGCCAGTCTTTTCTGCGATAAATATTCGGCAAAGCTCCGTTCTAAAAGCTCTTTAACTTCGGGTAGGCTATATTTTTGTAATAAGTTCAGCACCATGCCATAGGAAGGGGTGAACCAACTTCGCAGTGGTTCGGCGCCAGAAGTGGCTAAAAAAGCTGCCTCTTTTGCCCCCTCAAAGGGAGTCTGCACGGTCACGACATGTCCAACTCGATCTTTTCCTCTTCGACCTGCTCGACCCGATATCTGCAAAAACTCTGAGGGGTTTAACATGCTGTGTCCCCCGTCGGTGCGTTTTGACAATGCAGACATCACCGTAGTGCGAGCAGGCATATTGATCCCTGCTGCTAGGGTAGCGGTAGCAAAGACAATTTTTACCAATCCCATCTCAAAGAGCCTTTCTACTAATTCTTTCCAAGCAGGTAATAATCCTGCATGGTGAGAGGCGATGCCACGCATCAAAGGTTCAATTTGATCGATGCGAGCAATCTGAGAGTTTTCACATAAAAACTGCCACAGCAAATATTTTTGATTGGGATTTACCGTCAGGTATTGCGCCAAATTTACTTCTGCTTGTTCATTCGCTGCTAAATAATGGCGTAACAGTTCAGTCAATTGCGGATCGGATGGAGCAAAGTGTTCCAGTAATGATGTTTGTAGCTCAATATTATTAGTCAAGAAAAAGTAGAGCAGGATATTTTCAATCTGCTGTCCTTCTTCGGGGGTAACTAAAGCTAATCCCTCAATGGTATCAACCGCTTTGTCACAGCCTCGACGGCTAAAAATAATGTAGATCGCGGGCAGCATATCTTTTTTTTGCAATTGCTGCACTACCTGATAGATCTTGGGACAGTCTTTTACCTTGAGGCGTTTAGGTTTTTGTCCTTTGCGGGGAGCTGTCGCTTTTAATTTAGGATTGATCTGAGTTTCTGCTTGATTTAAAAGTCGGTGGATGCCACGGCGATCGCAAAAGTAGTATCTTAAAGGAACAGGACGAAAATTAGAGTTGATTAATTCGCATTCATATTCTTCTTGACTATTACTATAAGAATTACGCACTTGGGCAATCCAGTCAGTCAACTCCTGGGGATTACCAATGGTGGCGGAAAGAGCAACTAACTGAATTTGTGGCGGACAATAAATGATTGATTCTTCCCATACCGTCCCCCGAAAACGATTACTAATATAGTGACATTCATCAAGTACTACGGCTTCGACATCTTCGAGGGAAGTTCCCAACTGTCCGATTGGCGTTTCGTAAAGCATATTACGAAAAATCTCCGTGGTCATAATTACCACATCAGCATTAGGGTTAATAATTGTATCTCCAGTCAAGAGACCAATTTTGCGGTCATCCCCATCGCCAAACTGTTCTTGAAAATCACGAAATTTTTGGTTGGAAAGTGCTTTGAGGGGAGTAGTGTAAAATACTCGTTTGCCATGACTCAGGGCTCGATAGATGGCATATTCCCCAATTAATGTTTTTCCCGAACCTGTAGGGGCGCAGATGACTACAGATTTACCTCCAGCTAAGGCGGCGATCGCCTTATTTTGAAACTCGTCCAGTTGGAAAGGAAATAATTCTTGCGGATTTAACTCAGAATTAGCGGCGATTAGGTTCACAAGTGGTTCTTTAAGGATCGGACTCTGGGTCACAATATTAAACTCAACATTCTATATTGTGACATTTTTGCCAAATTGATGATTTTGCCTTGAACAGCAAAACCAACTAAGGGCAATATAGAGTATCTTTGGTATTTCTGCCTGTGGTAGGATTTGTTCCGCTAGCAATTTCACACAGTTGCTTTTCTGTTGTGGGGCTTAATAATACCTCTGTAAAATCTGCTCCTGTAATGGTGGCTTCATTTAAGAGGGCATTGGTGAGGTATGCTCCCGTAAGGACAGCATTGGTTAAATTAGCACGAGTTAAACGAGCAGACTCCAGACTGGCATAGCTGAGATTTGCACCTTCTAAATTCGCTTGGGCTAAGTTAGCGCCAAAAAAACGAACTCCCGTAGCATTAATGAAACTGAGATCGCTATCTCTAAGGTTGGTATGGTCAAAACTGGCGTCAGTTAGATCTTGGTGAGAAAAATCTTCATTGATCAAGGACTGTTTGTTGTAGTCGGCACTCCAAGCGGGTGCAACCCAAGCACAAACTGTTACGATCAAAGCCAGAGTCAAGGTTAATAGGTGATTGGCAATAGTTTTTCGGTGATAATTAAGATTAAGTTTCATGATCTTAAAAGATATTTTATTTGTCAGG
>JBCDEP010000017.1:0-56636 GCA_039179675.1 Cyanobacteria bacterium P01_G01_bin.67 | reverse complement strand
TGAGCTATTTCTGGAACATTTCGACCTTGAGCATTTAATTTCAACATCCAGGCTCGATTACGAGTTCGATAAGGCACCGAGCTGGCTTGGTGTAATTCTGTTAGTGTTTCTTCTTCCGACTGACTTAGTTTTACTCTCAGTGGTGCAGGCATTTTTTACTCATTTCTCGGCTTTTCCATCTTATATTTAATTGCAACCGTCTACTTACCTATTTTGTTAGTTTTATATCTGGATTCGATAATATAGCATTACGAACAAGCGCTAGGATTTTCTTTGTTCCCTAAAAGATGAGATCCTATCATCCTAAACTAACAAAGTAACGCTATCTCTCAATTATGCTTTAGCTTTTCTCGCTTTAAACTCTAGTAAATTTACTTTTTTTTGTAAGTTTTTATTCTCAGTTTTCAAGACAGCAAGTTTTTTTTGTGCTCTACGGAAATGACCTTTGTAAGCTCCTAAACTTTTATTGCTTACGCCCAATTTCTCACGGCGTTTAACTTCTCTAGCATACTGTCTTTGTAGCTTTTTATAGGCTAACTGTAGCTCTTTTAAGCCATCTTTACATTCAGATTTTAACTTTTTTAATTCGCGATCGCGGGTTACCACCATTTTGTTCAAACACTCAATTTTGACCAACATCTGACGATCAAAATTATTAGTTTTTACCTGTTTAATTAATCCCTGATAGCTATTATGAATCCAATCATGCTGCGCTTTAAAAGCTCTGCGTGTAGCTTCATACTTAATTGTATTTAAAACTGCTTCTTTATAAATTCCTTTGTGTTTACCCTTAATTTCAATCAGTAATCTGTCGTAATTAGTGGCGTTGTGTCGTAGACTATCACAGTTAGCTTCAATATATTTAGCGCGATCGCCTGTACTAGAATTAATGATATAGGCTTCAGCACCCTCTCCTCGGGGAGGATGACAGACAATCCGATCTTTCCAGCTTTGGATAACTTCCTGTAATGATAGCTGTTGGGTGTTAATACTCATTTGTCTTTAAATGACTAAATATTGATCGCAATAAAATCGAGACTTATAAAATAAATAAATATTCGTATTTCAGACTATAGCTACTACAACCACCAATCTAATTCTGTTGAATTACGTGCTATGTGAAGTCACGACAGTTTTAGCAAGCAAACTCCAAAATCGCCACCGTAATTACATTTAACATTTAGCATTTAACAAAGTTTAGTTTGATAAATTGTGCTCTTGTGAGTAGCAATAAACTAAACAGCACTTGTTCTCCTTGAGTGAGAGAGCATTCTCGAATAGGGTTACAGAATTAAACTCTCAGCATTTTGACTTTACCTTGAAGTTCAATATTTTTCTGCTTGAGGAGTTGATTCTCGCACTGTAATGAATTAATTTTATTCTGAGCTTTCATAAATATATTTTTGCAAGCCTGTAAGCTTTTATTCTGGTTATTTATATGCTGTTTTTCAGCACTACTCATAATAAATTGAGTAATTAATCCTTTATATTTAAGTTTTAATTCAGATAACCCAAGGTTAAATTCCGACTTGAGAGTATTGATTTCGCGATCGCATTCTTGTAGTTGTTGATTTAAGCGAGCAATTTCATTATTTTTCTGCTCAATCTCTGCTTCTTTTTGCTTGAGCAAAGCTTCTGCTTGAATCGCTACTAGCTGTCCACGGCACTCTTGTTTAATTTTGGCTATTTCTAGCTTTTGATCGCTAATAATTTGTTTTAAATGTTCAATTTCTGTAGACTGCTGTTCGACGTTTAATTCTTTTTGTTTAATAATAATTTTATAGCTAGATTGAATCCATTCGTGCTGTTTTCTGACTACTCTTCTAGTAGCTTCATATTTTATAGTATTAAGAACAGCTTCTTTTAAATAACCGTAATATTGATCTTTAATCTTGTTCAGTAGAGAATTATAATTAGTGCCTAAATGGCGCAACTCATCGCAGCTAGCACGTATGTAATTAATAAAGGTTCCATCTCGCGAATCGACAAAATAAGCGCTATAGCCTTCCCCTTGAGGAGAAAAACAAATAATTTGATCTTTCCAAGTTTGAATAATTGCCTGTAAGCTATTTTGTGGCTTAATGGGTTTAGAGACAGTCATAATAGAAATTTCTTAACTGGTTTGATATCGTAACTTAGCCTATTCAATTGGGCTATATTTTAGAAGTTGGCTTAACTCATGCTGGGCAAAATATTGTTCCAGCCAGGCTCGTTTTAATAAATCTAAAGTAGAAGCTTTTGTTGCCAGAGTGTATTCCCATTGTGCCCCTTTCCACCAGCTTATATAGTTAGCTAGATCATCAGACGCTTCGACCACCGCTGTATCTCCTGTAAGCTGATGATATTGCTGCTGTTTGATTGCCACAATAAAAGCCTGAATATCTTGCTTAAATTTAGTAAACTCTTGAGAATCTTGGGTCAAATTATCAATTGTATAAGCACATTGTGACCAAGAACTTTTGGTGCGAAAATCATACTTACTATCGTTAAAAATAGGAAAAGCTAACTTTAATTCCTGAAGATTGTCAACCTGACCTAAGTCATAAGCTTTTGCTTTAATAATGCGTAAGGGAAAAGACTCAGGACGAGCCTTAATTTCTATAGTGGCAATAAATTCTAGATGCTCATAATTATTGATTGCCGCTAATCTTTCCAGATCGCTTTGAGAAAGTCCCAATTCTAAGCAACGTTGGTACTCAGCGGCTAAAACTGATTTAGCAGCATTTAATTTAACTATGACTAATCCTGCGACTTGATATTGTTTTAATCTTTGTTGCAGGTCGTTGTATTTCATCTGTTAAAAATAAATAATTGAGGACTCAAGAAGTGCTGACTAGTTAATTTAAAGCTCAATGTCAGGTATAACTTCAAAACTTGCTAGTTTGCAACTAGTTACTTATTTTTTTCCTCAGCTAAAAATTACAGTGCCATAATTTGATCGTGCGATCGCTACTGCTGCTAACTAAGGTTTGGTTGTTAAGAGCGATCGCCATTGTGTTAATTTGATTAGCATGAGCTTTAATACAGGTAATTTCTCTACCTGTACTTAATTCCCATAACCTAATGGTTTTGTCCCAGCTACTGCTGATCAAAGTTTGCCCATCTCGACTAAATATAACTTTCGAGATGCGATCTGAGTGTCCTGTCAAAGTATAAATTTCTCTCCCTGTGGTGATGTCCCACAGTCTGAGAGTGCGATTAAACCCTCCTGTCGCCAGAAACTTGCCATCAGGACTAAAGGCTAGGGACAATACACCAGACTGATTATTAATTGAACGAATTACCTGCCCATCTTTAATCTGTCTAATTCTAATCTGAGGCTCTAACCCGCCACTACAAAACAATTGTCCATTGGGGTGAATCGCAAGACTAGTGACATCGGCAGAAAAAGAAATATTTTTGATCACTTTGGCATAATTAACATCCCAAATTTTTAACGAGTTATCTAAATCGCAACTCAGTAAAATCTTGTTATCTGGACTAATGGCTAGGGTGATAATCTCACTAAGATGACCGTCAAATTCTCCTGCGAGAGTTTGCATCAATTTCTGCTTTTTGATATCCCAAAACTTGATGGTTTGGTCTTTACTGCCGCTAATTAAAGTTTGACCACTAGGACTCAAGGTCAGGCAGCTGACGCGATCGCTGTGACCCTGTAAACTACCTATTGGTTGACCAGTATTCGCCTGCCAGAGCAGAATTTCTCTGGTGCCATTGCTGCCTGCGATATCGCCACCCTGAGTAATAGTAAGGTTGTTACAAGGCCGATCCGTTGCCAAAATAGTCTGCCAACATTGAAGAGGCATACTGGTTTGAGTTTTGATTGAGGTTTGTGCTGAGTTGTCTAATTGCTGATTGCTATATCCAGCAACACTTTGCGGCTGTTTGAACCTACTTTTTAATTTAATCTGGTGCGCTCTCTTAAATTCAGCGTCAGCTCGTAGATTGAAACCCAACTTCGATAGAATAAAACCTCGATACTGATATGCTTCTAGGTAATCTGGGTTGAGTTTGATTGCTTGAGCAAAACTAGTTAAGGCATCATCATAACTTTGTTCTTCAGCAAGATTGACTCCCTGTTGATAATAGAATTCAGGAGTATTTTGAGTCTTTTTTATATTGGGTTGCTTCTTCGTTTCAGGATCAGCATTGTTAGTGCCATTTATTTTTGCTGAGAGATACGCCTTGATTTCCGAATAAGCTTGGTTAATTTCCTTGATTTCCTCTTCTGCTCTTGCTTTAAGCTCAGGATCGTCAACATAACGGTCTGGATGCCAAAGTTGAGCTAATTCACGATACGCTTCCTTGATTGTTTTAGGTGATGCGGTACGACTGACACCTAAAATTTCATACCATTGAAAAATATCATTCATATTCTAAAAAAAGCTTGCTATGTAAACTGAGCATAGTAGCTGTTTTAGCTCTTAGGTGCGATCGCAATCATGAAATATAATGGGTTTCAGAAAAATACATTGGCAGTTGAATCAATTAAGAGCAGAAGTCCTTTTCTCAGAGTTTCTGGCAATCAGGTAATATAGCAAATAACCATAAAATTTTTCAGATAATCAAGGAGATATCACATGGGTGGCGCGATCGCTTTTTTATTAATTATCGGTTTATATGTAGGTATAGCTTCAGGTCTATATTTAGGTCTACGTAAGTTCAATATCATTTAATTAACTTCTCGATCATTTAAAAACCAAAAAAGCATCGTCAGCACCGACGATGCTTTTTTGGTGGCATTTCGTAAAATCTGGGTTACTTTGGCAAAATATTGAAGAAGTCAACCCAAAACAATTCCAGTCTGATCAATAAACTATGATGAAATTCTGAGGGATTAACGGCACAATAAATACAAGACTTTATTAATCAACAATGTACCGTAATTAATAAAATCCGATTGAATCAGAGGTAAGTTAGATTGGACGAATCATATCAAGAATATATTAATCGAGTTGCGAGATTAACCTTGCCTAGTGCTTGTGCAATGCAGCTACAAGGTATTCAGCAATCACCAAAATTTATTGCAGGTAAGCCTGTGTCGTTTCCTGGCTACAGTGTCATAACTCCCCTGGCGGCAGAAGACAGTGCCAATAAGGACTTTTATCATCAGGTAGAAACATTACAAAAACAATTATCTCAGCAGTTGGAGACAGATTTTTTTATACCCTTGCCTGCAACTAGTTTTCATTTCACTTTAGCTGACTTAGTTTGGGATGAAAGTTATCGTCAAATAGTTGCCGCTAATCCTGATTTTGACCAAGAATTAAGACGTCAAACCGCCTTCAGTTTTCAAGAATATAAATCCGAATCTAATGATCAGCCTCTTACATGGCAACTGTGGGGTGTTGTCACTAGACCAAGAGCAATTATGGCTTGTTTAGTACCTAAAGACCAGGTGAGCTATCAAGCAGTAGTCAAATTGCGCCGCTCCCTTTATCAAAATGCAGGATTAATTGGTTTAGGCATCGAGCAACAATACGATTTAACTGCTCATATTACTTTAGGATATTTTGATCGGATTCCAGATAGCCTAAATCGCGATCGCCTTTGTATTGCCTTGTCACAAATTAACGACCGCATGGTAGAAAGCGAATTACCAGAATTTTCGATCAAACAGGCGCAATTACGGAAATTTGAAGATATGGTTCATTATCATCGTGAACCTGATTGGGCGGTAGTTAACTTTGGTTAATTTTTAGTCTTTGGTTTTTAGTACATGTGGGCATAGCCCTTTGTTAGTCATTAGTAGATATTTGAGTAAGTTAAGTCTAAATCATCCCATAGTTGAACAAAGCTTTGCGATTATTGATCGGGAGGTAGGAGAACATAATCTCAGTTCTCAAGAATATGCGATCGCCAGACGGGTAATTCATGCTACCGCAGACTTTGAGTATCTTAAATTGTTGCAATTTAGTCCTGGTGCGATCGCTGCTGGGATTATTAGTCTTCAGCAAGGCATCCCAATTGTGACTGATGTGTCGATGGTCAAACAGGGAATCAAAAGTTTGGTAACCAAAACTTTCAATAATCCGATCATTACTGCCATCGATCAGGCTGAAACTGCTATGCCTGGCAAAACTCGCACGGAAACAGGCTTACTGCGATGTTGGGAAAAATATTCTGAAGCTGTCTATGTCATTGGTAATGCGCCTACCGCGCTGATGGCACTATGCGAGCAAGTATCCAATTCAGAAGTTAAACCCGCTTTGGTTATTGGTGTCCCTGTCGGGTTTGTATCGGTAATTGAATCCAAGCAGGCTTTAGCTAAGTTAGATATACCGCAAATTCTTATTCAAGGTAGGAAAGGTGGCTCTCCCGCAGCAGCCTCTATTTTAAATGCCTTATTGATTTTGGCATTAGAGAATAATTATTGATCGGGTTAAAAACAGTAGCTTTTTGGCTAGATACAGATTCGTTGTACAATTTCAAAACGAAGAATGAAGCTATAAAACAGATTTTATTTAGTATAGAAATACTACGTTGGATGCATCAGAAAAATTTGAGTTTATAATTAATGTCATTCCTGTATCTCAACAAACAAGTAAGAGAGAAAGACTTAAACAATGGATAATTTATGTTAGAAAAGAATTTGACTTTAACCGCTTGATCAAAGAACTAGTATTTAATGGCGTCATCTCTCAATCACAATATTCAACTCTTCAAAAAAATATTCGGTTGCGTAATGCGATTACACATGGTTTTAAGACTAATTATGTTGATTACAATTGTGTAGATAAATTAATTCAATTACAACAAGAACTATTGACTGAACTTGAAAATGATTAAATCTTTTTCTCAAGATCTAGTTTAAGCAAATATTTATATATTTAATTGCTTTCCTTGAATGGAATAATCCAACAACTCAATCGGATGCAGTAACTTAACTTCTGAACCTTTTAACTCCAGATGCTTTTTAATTTGCAGAGAACAACCAGGGTTGGGGGAGGCAATGATACTCGCTCCCGTATTGATTAAATTATCTGCTTTTTGTTTGCCAAGTTCATCTGCTGTTTCAGGCTGCAACATATTATAAATACCTGCACTCCCGCAACATAAGCTAGCATCTTGAGGTTCATGTAGTTGTACTTGAGGTATTTGTTTGAGTAACTGACGGGGTTGGACGCTGATCTTTTGTCCGTGTAGTAAGTGACAGGCATCTTGATAGACTAGGTTCAATGTTTTTGAAGTTACGGGATGTAACTCGGCGGTAATTTCAATTTCTGCCAGAAACTCTTGAACATCTTTTACTTTGTGGGCAAATTCCTCGGCTTTTTCTTTATATTCAGGATCATCTGCCAAGATATGACCATATTCCTTAAGAGTATGTCCACAGCCAGCAGCATTAATAATAATTGCGTCTACATCTTCATCGATAAAACTATCAATCATCTGTCTGGCTAACGCTTGTGCCTGTGCCTCTTGTCCTTGGTGAGCGGGTAATGCCGCACAACAGCCTTGACTTTTCGGAATCACTACCTCGCAACCATTGGCAGTTAACACCCTGGCAGTAGCTTCGTTAACAGGAGAGAAGAATAACCGCTGGACGCAGCCTAAAATCATACCCACACGATAGCGTTTCTCCCCCTGTGCAGGTATTACATCAGGTAAATCTTTATCCCAACAGCGATCGCTGATTTGCGGTAAGATAGCTTCCATTGCTGCTAAACGAGGACTAAACTTGTTCAGTAAACCAGTTTTTCTGACTAACTGTTGTATACCTGATTTCTGATATAGCCACAGTGGAGGAAGCAAGTTTCTGAGACGATTAGGATAGGGAAACAGGTTGAAAATTAAAGTTCTAATCAATCGATCAGATAAGTTACGGTCTTGATTTCGCTCAACTTGGGGACGAGTCGCTGCAATTAACTTATCGTACTGCACTCCTGAAGGGCAGGTGGTCACACAAGCTAAACAGCCCAGGCAAGAATCAAAATGCTGCGAAGTAGTAGAGTCGAGTGTCGCCTCACCTTGATTAATCGCATCCATTAAGTAAATTCTGCCCCGAGGAGAATCCATTTCTTTGCCAATGATCCGATAGCTAGGGCAAGTAGCAAGACAGAAACCACAGTGAACACAGGAATCGATTAATTCTGGTTGGGGGGGATTTTTCTGATCAAAATTAGTCATTGAGCTAGTGGTTAATTAAATTTCTTAAATTCTGGTAATTAGATTCGTACCGTCTCATCTTCTGGAGATGATCTGGATTTGGGCTTTTTATAGTTATTTATCAGTGATCAAACAACAAAGCGATCAGGATTAAGAATATTTTGGGGATCGAATTGCTTTTTAATGGCTTGCATAGTCTTAAGTGCATTACCTGAATAACCCCAAATATCTACCTGCTGTTTAAGAGTTTTCGGCGCATCGAGAATAGTTAAAAAGCCGTGGTTTTCTTGGCAGTGCGATCGCAGGTCTTTAATTATCTCTACCTCGGCAGAATCTAATCGTATTTCTCCGATACCACTGCTAGCATGGATTCTCGCAGCAACTTTATTGTTATTGACTTGTTCTAATTGTAGAAAATTAATCGCTGCTTGAGGGGCAATTCCTAGTTTGCAAATAATAGCTAAATCTGAATTTGCTTGAGTAATAAGGGAAGCGCAATTTTGCCACAAGTCTTTTTCAGCTTGATCTTGATAATTGCTGGTGGTCAAATTGAGCTGTTTCGCGATCGTCTGTACCTGTTCGAGCTGCTGTTTGATGCTTTCGGGGATGGTTTGCCAGCGGATCAGCAAGCCGATTGATGAACCCAAATTTAAGCGGGTTACTACCGAACTAGATAATAAATCCAGAGCCACAGGAGTTAACCCAGAATTACGAATGGTTTGAGTCGCTTGAGCAATCTGTTCGTCTTTTCCATTTAACAGTAAGGTTTGGGAAGTAGCAATCAGAGGATAGGTACGAAAGGTAAGTTGAGTCATAATCCCCAAGGTGCCATAAGCTCCTGTAAACAATTTCATCAAGTCGTAGCCAGCTACATTTTTGACGACTCTGCCTCCTGCTTTGGCAATTTCTCCATCAGCACGAACAAAAGATATGCCTAACAATAAATCTCGAACACCACCGTATCGCTGTCGCCAACTCCCTGCATCTGCGGTGGCGACAATTCCCCCGAGGGTAGCATCAGGATTACGAGGATCGAGGGGTAAAAACTGATTATGCTGTTGCAATATAGCTTGTAAATCAGCTAACTTCATCCCCGCTTCGACAGTCACCGTCAAGTCTCCGACGGCATGTTCAATTAGGCGATCGCATTGTGACAAGCTGATTACTAATTGAATGTCTTGAGTAATCTTACCCCAGTTTAATTTACTACCATGACCGCAGATTAAAATTCGCCACTGCTCTTGGGCGGCTTGCTGAACTATCTTTGCCAGAGCATCAATTGTCTGAGGAAAGATTAAGTAAATCGGTTGAGTAGTCTCTGTTATCTGCCTAATCTTAGTTTGCCAGTAGATATCGGCAGCATCTAACTCCACTAATTTGGTATTGGTATCGATAATTGATTTTAATTTACTAGCGATCGCAGTTGTCATACTGACGTAGTTTTGCTAACAACAGGGCATATGTAATGCCCAATTATTGTCGCATTTTATGGAAACTTCTTGAATTAACCAGCTTAAGATTAAAGATTTTTTGATAGCTTTATATCTATAAATACGATTGCATTTTTGTAGTTTACGTCAGCAATTAATTAGAGTTATTTATTTTTTGATATTCACAAACAATTTATTAGTAAACTTTTTTATCCAAAATTTAGTACTTAATTAAGAGATTTTAATGTTTAGCGTTTAGCGACCAAAGTTAATTTTCAGAAAATAATATTCCTATTTTCCGTAAAACTATATTGAGTATAGTCATTCTAAATAGAAACCTTACGGATAAAGCTCTAAAGTTGAGCGTGGTAAATGTTGTTTCCTATTCCCCATTCCCCATTCCCTATTCCCTATTCCCCCAAAACAACAAAGGGCTTCCTAACCCTAAAGGGTACCGCTTTGCATAAGGATACCGCTTTGCGACCGAAAGTAAGGCGCATAGTTCGCCGTTTATGCGGTTTAGCCGTGCAACTAGTCCTTTAGGGCATATGCCCGCATGTACGTAGAAAGATCAGGAAATTAATTAGAACGACTATAAAAGTCAAAATCAGTAGAAATGCTGGCATGTATAAATTGATTGACGTTTTAGGCGATCGCGTTTTAGCTAAGAAATGATTTACACAATTTATCTCAAAAATAGTTAGAGGAGCTGCAAAATTGCCAAATACTAACATTACAGTAACTATCGAAAATCTTGCTCCAGACAATGGAACGTTTATTACTCCTGTGTGGGTAGGATTTCACAATGGAGAATTTGATACTTACGATCTTGGTAGACCAGCATCATCAGGATTAGAAAGCTTGGCTGAAGATGGAGCAACTGAGGGTATATCAGCAGAATTTCTCGCAAGTGGCACAGGGAACGTTGATGGAACTTTGCTTGGTCTAGAAGATGTGGAGGGTCCAATTGACCCAGGGGAAACCGTCAGTCAGACTTTCGTCCTAGATAGCGAGGAGCCTAATAGTCGCTTCTTTAACTATGCCTCAATGGTCATCCCGTCTAATGATGCTTTTATTGCCAATGGTGACCCTGCTGCTATTCCTGTTTTTGACGAATCAGGTAATTTTATCGGCGCAGACTTTATTGTCTATGGCGACAGTGTATTAGATGCAGGCACCGAAGTGAATAATGAGACAGAGGAAAGTACAGCATTCTTTGGTCAAGCTGAACCAAATACTGGAGAAACTGAACAAGGCGTAGTAGGTCTTCATCCTGGGTTGATTGAAGACGGCAGAATTTTGACTGAAGATGGCAGTGATGAGAATGCAGCAGCGGCATTTACTGGTGCAGACTTTAGCGCACCTGGATACGAAGTAGCGAGAATTAGTATTCGTAACGATGACGAACCCTTGCCACCACCCCCAGACTTAGTAGAAATAACCATTACGGTTGAAAATCTTAGTCCAGACAACGGTACTCCCATAACTCCGCTGTGGTTTGGCTTACATGACGGTAATTTCGACACCTATGACCGTGGTAGACCGGCATCTGCTGGGTTAGAAGCGATCGCTGAGGATGGAGATGCTTCGTTACTGGGGACAGAACTACTCAACAGTGGTGCGGGATTTATTGAAGGAACAATTCCAGGAAATGAAGGAGCAAATCCTGGCGTAATTGATGTCGGAGAAACTACTAGCTTAACTTTTACCGTTGATCGCTCTCTGCCTAGCAGTCGTTATCTCAACTATGCATCAATGATCTTGCCTTCAAATGACGCTTTCGTGGCTAATGGCAATCCTCGGTCGCATGAAATATTTGATGCTCAAGGTAATTTTCAGGGGGGAAATTTTATTATTGCTGGGGATGAGATATTAGATGCAGGGACAGAGGAGAACGACGAGGCAGAATCAAGTACAGCATTCTTTGGTCAGACTGCACCAAATAGTGGAGAAACAGAAGGTGGGGTAGTGCAGTCTCACCCAGGTTTTGCATCAGCAGGACGCATCTTAAGTTCTAGTGATTTTGCTGGTGCTGACTTTACAGCCGATGGTTACCAAATAGCCAGAGTAAGTATTTTAGCGGAGGGTTTACCGATAGATAATGATGTTGAGGTCTATCGATTCTTTAATACTGAGCGAGAAGTTGAATTTTACACTACTTCAGAAGATGAGCGAGATTTTATTCAAGCTAACTTGCCCCAATATGAGCTAGATGGAGTCTCATTCTTAGCTGCATCAGAACCACCTCCAGAAGAAAATATCCCAGATATAAGTCCTGTTTATCGCTTTTTTAACCGCACGACAGGAGTTCATCTTTACACTGCTTCAGAAGCGGAACGCAGTGCTGTTAACGAAAACTCTAATTATGCCTTTGAAGGAATTGCTTATTTTGGTTACGATACCCCAGAAGCGGGAACTACACCTCTCTATCGTTTTTATAATCCAGAACTAGATGCTCATTTTTATACTCCAAGTGTAGAGCAAAAAGATGCTTATCTGGATGATCCTGATTTTCAACCAGAAGGAGAGAATGGGATTGCTTTCTACGTTGAACCTGCGATGGAAATTTAGCCTAAAAAGTTTGCTTGAAATTTACATTGGACTTTAGCAGGTGGATCATCTCCACCTGCTGGGCTTGTGACCAGCGACGACTATCACTTCAGTGGCGAAAACCATATTCAAGACAATAAAATTGTGGCTCTAAATGAGATAAATTTTGCCGTAGTTTGGATAATTCTGCTTCAGGTGCATGAATCTCTAGACGAATCAGTTCAGAGATCTTTAACGCTTCTTCTAAGATCGACCCTACATTTTCTAAATGCTCTAATAACCCTGCTGCATCTTGATAGCCTTCTCGACAATGAACTAAATCGCCATTAAAACTAAAACCGTAATAAAGACATTTCGACTCATTACGAGTTTGTTCGACAAATCGCTCGCATAATTGCTTAAAAGCCGCCATTTGTCCTTCAGCTACTCGAAAATAGGGTGACAATGTGCAGCAGAGATCTTGGGTAGCCATGTTTAGTTCTCCTTATGCCATCGGAAATAAATACTATGATATTACGCTGTTGATTATTCTCTGAGCTTGTCCAGCATAACCACCACCGAAAAGATTAAAATGATTTAGTATATGATATAGGTTATAGATGCTTTTACGTTGTCTATACCCACTGTCTAATTGCCAAGCGGCATTATAACCATTGTAAAAAGCTGTAGGAAACCCACCAAAAAGTTCTGTCATTGCAATGTCAGTTTCTCGATCGCCATAATAGGTAGCAGGATCTAAAATTATTGGTGAGCCATCTTTGACAATTGCCGCATTTCCCGACCACAAGTCACCATGAACTAAAGATGCTTTAGGTTTTCTATCGGCTAACCTATTTCTCACCCCTGCGACTACTTTTTGCATATCAGGAAAACTACCGCCCCGTCTTTTTGCTAATTTCAATTGATAACCGATGCGCTGTTCGGCAAAAAAATCTGCCCAGTTATCTATCCAGGTATTAATTTGAGGGGTCGAACCGATGGTATTATTACGTTCCCAGCCAAAGTTTTTAGCTGTCCCCTCTCGATGCATGGCAGCTAATTGACGTCCCATTTCTGTCCAGCTTTGGCTATTACTACCTCCTAAATCGAGCCATTGCAAGACAATATAGCTAGAACTACCCGCTGTGCCCCAGCAAATTGGCTCTGGAACTTTAATCGTCCGAGTAGCATGCATTTGCTTTAACCCTAGTGCCTCTGCCGCAAACATTTCTACTTGAGCAGCATCATTCAACTTGACAAAATATGCTGCATCTTCGCTGCTGATTTTGTAGCCTTGATTAATACAGCCACCGCTAACTGATTTAGTATTGGCGATCGCAAATTCTTGTCCTGTTGCTTTGGTTATAGCCTGAGCTATTTCTGTCCACATTTAAATTAGATTCTCAATACAAGTAACAGTATGTATTCTTTTTACGAAAATATTATGCTAATTAATATACCCCGAGCGCAATTTGAATTGCCTGGAGAATACGATCAAAAGATGTCAAGCTAAAGTTAAAAGCCAATTGCTAAAAGCTAATGGCTAAGAGCTAAGAGCTAAGAGCTAGAAACTAATGAATCTGAAAGAAGTAATTCACATCAGGCGTAACTGTTTAAATGTGTACTTAATATTGTTTTAAATATAAAATCTTATGATTGAGCATCTCTATAATTCAGCATAAGCTTAACTTTTATGTCTCCACAGCCTTCTCCCCAAGAAATATTACAAACTTTACTACCGCATCTAAGAGTAGCCGCAGGATATGCCAGACAAATTCAAACTAAGATTACTTCGTTGCCAGCAAAAGAGGCAGGAGACAATATTTTGTCCGCAGCTTTGACTGATGCCGACTTGTCAATTCAAACCATGATCGAGGTAGCTATACTCGGAACTTATCCTGAACTAGCATTTTACGGTGAAGAGTATGAACAATCTCGCAATACTAAATATTTTGCTGAGACAAATTTAAATACCAATAATTATCTAATTACCCTCGATCCAATTGACGGAACTAAATATTATCTTGACGGTTTTGATAATTATCAAATTATTCTCAGTATTCTCAATGTTGATAGTTATGAAGCCGTAATTGCGATCTCCCCTGCTCAAGACCGTTACTACTTTACAACTAAAAATCAGGGAGTATATCAAGGTGCTATAAAACAAGACCTAAATCAATGTACCCCCTTGAAACTGACAAATCCTGATCCTGCAATATTATTGGGATGGGGGATGGCGCATTTAAAACCTGCATTACAAGATAAGTATAAAGTAATCGATATTGAAAACTGTTACTCATCTACAGTTCAATATCCCAACTACAATGGTATCTTCTCAGGAGATTTAATTGGCTGGATTACTAAACGAGGCAAGTTTATTGATAGTGCTGCTCTGGCATTTATGGCGCAGCAACAAGGCTGCATTGTTACCAGCTTGGATGGCTCAATCCTACCACCGCTTCATGCCTGCCAAGATTATAGTTATGATGGTGCGATTGTCGCTAGCACGCCGCAACTACATCAAGATTTGTTAGCAGCTTGTCAACAATTTGCGGTAAATATCTAATAATAGTTCGATTAAATAGATTGAATATTAATATTATTACTAGATATGGGCAACTACAGCAGTCAGATTTTACCTCGTTCCTGGAATCGTTATCTGATGTATTTTATTTCTGTAGCAATAGTTGCGATCGCCTTTGCGGGAATAATTAATCATCCTGTAGTTGCTCAAACTGATGAACTGGAAGCTGAACTGGAAATAGTCGCTGAATTTCCCCTCGAACATCCTCCAGGAAATATTGCGATTACTCCCGAAGGCAGAATTATTATGAGCCAGCATCAATTTTATGGTGCGCCGCTGCGAGTAGTAGAAGTCTTAGATGACGGTAGTGTAACCCCTTTTCCTAATCAAGCCTGGAGTAGTGAACCTAATAATAAAGGCATAGGGTTAAATACAGTTTTAGGACTGCGTGCTGATCAAGATGGTATTGTCTGGATGCTTGACCGCAGTGATGGTGATGGACAACCAGGAAAAATAGTCGGTTGGGATAGCGAAAATGACGAGTTATATCAGGTGATCTATCTTCCACCGCCGATTATTCCTGAAAGTCCCTTTCTTAATGATTTAGCCATAGATATTGAGCATAATGCTATCTACATTACCGATACTGCTAATGGGGATGATTCAGCTCTAATCGTTGTCGATTTGAATACGGGATTGGCTCGCAGAGTTCTCGAAGGCGATATTTCCACTCGCCCTGAAGATGTACTGATGGTTATTGATGAACGAGTAATCAACCTAGCGGGAGAACCAGCAAAAATCGGCGTAAACCCCATTACTATCGATCCTAACAATGAATGGGTTTACTATGCACCAATGAGTGGGACGTCTTTATATCGCGTGGCGACTGAAGATTTATTAGACAAATCCCTCACTTCCCAAGAACTATCTGATCGAGTTGAACGCTATGGGGATAAGCCAATTTGTGATGGGATTACCGTCGATGATGCGGGAAATGTTTATATTACTTCCATCACTGAAAATGCGATCGGAGTGGTAGATGAAACTGGTGCATATCAGATTTTGTATCAAGATGACCAGTTACTCAGATGGACTGACGGCATGGCTTTTAGTGCCGATGATTATATTTACGTCACCGTGAATCAACTACAAAATTCTCCGCCACTTAATAACGGAGAAAATGATTTTAGTCCTCCTTTCTACATTGTCAGATTTCCTGCTTTAGCTTCTGGAGAAGTTGGTCGCTAAGATAGAAGTTGGGTCTCATTAGAGAATAGACATAGAATTATGTTGTACCCATGAGTTGACTCTCATTGCTAAAAACAAACAAAGGACTTTCTGAAGAAAGATACGGCGTTTATTCCCTTCATGACGAGGACAAGCACCCGTTGCATTGGACGAACTATGGGTCTTACATGAGGATAAACGCATGGGGGCTGGCTCTTTGGTTGTCGCTTTGCATCTGCCCTCGTATACTACCAGTCAATAACTTTTTAACCAAGCTATTCTAAACAAAGCGCATTTTATTGTTGAGCAATTAAACTAGCCAAAGTCTGCAACATTTCTTGTTCATTAAAAGGCTTAGAAAAGTACGCCGCAGCTCCTAATTTCATTGCTAGCTTGCGATGTTTATCATTACTACGGGAAGTTAGCATGGCAATGGGAAGTTTGTCAAAGTCGGGATTAGACTTAATTTCACTCAATACTCCATATCCATCCAGTCTTGGCATCTCAACGTCACAAATAACTGCCTGTACTGCTAATCCTGCAACCAATTTATCGACAGCATCTTGACCATCCTTTGCCTCTTCTACCCGATAGCCATTGCGTTCGAGAATTCCTGCTAAATAGCGTCGGACATTTACCGAATCGTCCACAATTAGAATCGAAGAGGTCTCCAAAGTTGGGAAAGCTGCGCTAGGAATATCATTAACAGCCATCGGCGCAGAGAGAGTAGAGAATGAAGCACGTTGTTGCTTGGCAATCCCTTTATAAAAAGCATTAGGTTCGATTAGAGGAATTACCCGACCATCTCCTAAGACGGTAGAGCCAGTAAATCCTGAAAACAGTGCAATGGAGGTATTAACGGATCTGATGGCTACCTCTTGTTCGTTCCAATATTTTTCTAGATAAATACCTTGTAGTTTACTGGCTTCTTCAAAAACTAATACCGTAGGATGTTCGATTTTAGCAGTTCCCGACATTTCAAACGCTTTACTTGGTCGTTGAAACTTTAAATGTTGCTGGGGTCTAACTAAGTGAACAGACTGATTGTTCCAAGGAATAAATTCTTGTTGATTACTGCGAGTGACAGCAGTTGATTCAAACTTAATAATTTCTTTGATACTGTGAACAGGCACTGCAAAGACCATGCCGCCACTTTCGACAATTACCACCCGCAAGACAAGTAAGGATAATGGAACAGTAATGGTAAAAGTAGTTCCCTGACCTAATTTAGTTTTAACCTGAATATCCCCTCGAATTTGCTGTAAATTAGAGCGTACTACATCCATACCAACACCACGTCCCGACAGTTCAGTTACTTGGTCGGCAGTGCTAAACCCTGGCTCAAAAATTGCATCGAGTACGTCTACATCGGAAATTTCGCTGACTTCCCCTGAAGACAGACCCATCTTTAACAGGCGATCGCGGATTTTTTGAGTATTGATTCCTCTACCATCGTCAGTGACGGTAATAATAGTCTGATTTCCTTTTTGAGCAGCTCTTAAAACAATTTTGCCCGTGGAAGGCTTACCTGAAGCAATCCGAGTGGCAGTATCTTCTAGTCCATGGTCGAAAGCATTACGTAATAAATGAGTTAAAGGATCGCTGAGATACTCGATCGCCTGGCGGTCGATTTGAGTCGTTTTGCCTTCGATCACAAGATCGACCTGCTTGTCATGCTGCGCCGCTAAATCCCGAATTAATCTGGGGAAACGACCCACTAATTCACTAAAAGGACGCATTTGAGTGCGAGTTACATTCTGCTGTAGCTCACGAGTAGTGTAGCTAAACTCTCGAATTACTTGACTCATTTCCTGAACACCAAAGTCAATATCGGCAGTTACCTCTTGAAGCTGCACAATAGTCTCCATTTGTTCTTGAGATAACAGGTGTAAATCCGTATAGCGATCCATCTCTAAAGAATCAAACTTATCTTCAATCGCTGAATTAGATGTTGGTTCCCAAGAAGAGTTAACGGTAGCAGGTACTGGTTGGCTAGTAGTCAACATCCCTTCTAAAGAAGCCCAATCGTATAATTTACGGAGTTGATGACTAGACTGCTCTAAACGCCTCATTCTTTCTCTAGTTAGACCCACAAAATCTTGGAGCTGATTGAGTCGTAACATAGCAGCGTTACGCTCCAGGATCAATCGACTCGACAAATCATTCAACCTTTCCAGTTGTTCGGCTGGAACTCTGACCATTCTGCTCGGTTCTTGTTTAGCTGCTTGTGCGGGAATGGGCTGTGGTTGTGGTACTTCTAGAATAATTGAGGGTTCGATAATTTTTTCTGGCTGTTGCTCGATTTCGGCAAAAGCAGCATCGATGTCAGACAAGTCTCCTGCATCGGGAATCAACTCATCCAGGTCAATAGGTTCAGGTGGAGTAATTTCGCTAATAGGAGCAGTATCCAGCTCAGCAAAAGCGGCGTTTAGATCAGATAATTCTGCCTCATTAGGTACGTGCTCTTCTAAAGTAAAGTCAGTTTCTAAGAAATCAAGAGACTCAGTCCCCAATTCAGAAGCCGTTAGGCTTTGTATTTCTGCAAGTTCAGCAGCATCAAAAAACTCGGCTACGTCGGGTGCGGAGATGGTTTCCTCGACAGAATCTGCTCTGGATTCGGAAACACCATCTATGTTAGTTGGTAGCTTATCTATTCTGCCCACTAATACCAATGCATGCGATCGCTCCCATAGTTTTAAAGCTTGATGAGCTAAATCTCTAATCTTATTTAAAGGAGTAACGGCTAACTGCTGTTGTACTGACTGACAAAGCTGCACAAATGGCTCAATCTGGCTCATAAGTCCAAACTCAGCCAACTGTTCTGCCTGTATTTCTAGTTCTGCTTTCAGTGCTTCAGGCTCCAAGGTATCTATTTGAGACTGGAAACTCTCTAAGCAATCTTCTACACCACTTTGGAAAACCAAGGTAGAAACATCAACCTGTTCTTCCTCGGCTAAAAGCAAGTCCTCATCTTCCTCTTTTAAATCTCCTAGCCTAGCTCGCAAACTAGCAAATATTGGTTCCGCATTCTGATTGAGCCAGGTTTCGTCAACCGAAACTTGCTGTTGGTGTAGATTTCTCACCGCTCGCATACAGTCAACACCCTGAAGCAATAAAGTTGTGACTTCTCGATCAACCAAGCTATTGTCTTTACGAACCCTGAGAATTTTTAAGAAATCCTCTAGACGATGGGCAATCTGACTTAATGGAATAAATCGCATCATCGCTGCACCACCCTTAAGGGAATGGGCTGAGCGCATTGCCGTATCTAGTAAGCTGGGTTCTGCTCCCTGAGCATCTAGATCCATCAGCAATGATTCTAGGCTATTAAAATACTCTTCAGCTTCTGATAAAAAGTCCAGTCTTACTTGTTGATCCGTGTCCATTGCAATATGAGGTGGTAGGTTGTTATAGATGAGATTCTAGAGACATTTAAAAACGAGCCAAGAAAATGAGGAGCAGGAATTTTAAGATCTATTAATCCTCTGAATAGGAAACCAAAACATCATGAGTTGTCTAATTTCTAACCCCCAATCCTGACATAAATAATCTAAGTGTGGGTGGGCAACGCCCACCCTGCTAGTTAGCTGTTGTATTCTTGGCTATATTTGCGATTCGTACTTGATGCTAGACAGATACTGGAGACATAACAGTATTGTCTTCTGATTCTTCTGACTCAGCTACCTTAAATTGAGCCACTGACTCTTGTAATTGACCTAGAATTTCAGTGGTAGATTGAATTGCTTGAGCTACCTGACTTGATGATTGAGAACGTTCCTGAGATGTTTTACTATTAAGCATCATAACTTCCGTTACAGCCTGAGATGTTTCAGCCTGAGAGATTGTGGCAGCAGAAATCGATTTCATTAGGCGGTCAATCTCTTGAGATTTGGTTAATACCGTACCCAAACTTACTTTGGTTGCTTCAACTAAGCGAGTACTATCAACCACCTGGCTGGTGCCTGTTTCCATCGCTGCCACAACCTCTTGAGTTTCTTGTTGAATACCTGTAATTAACTGAGCAATTTCTTGTGTTGCTTTAGCTGACTGTTCCGCTAGGGCACCCACTTGTTCCGCAACTGCCGTGAAGCCTTGACCTAGTTCTCCTGCGCGAGCAGCTTCTACCGAGGCGTTAATCGCCAGTAGGTTCGTTTTCAGGGCGATTTCGTCAATCAGGGCTACCACTTGAGAAATCTGCTGTGCTGATTCCCCAAGACGCTTAATTTTCTTAGAAGTATCACCAATCGTCGTCCGTAAACCTTGGATACTATCTACCGTCTGATCCATGACGGTGTTTCCTTCTTTAGCACTGCTATAGGCATCATTTGAGATTAAAGCGGTTTGTTCGGCGTTTTCTGCCACTTCTTGAATCGAGCTTGACATTTGCTCAACAGAAGCTAAGGTCGCCTGAATTTGTTCCGCTTCCGCGATCGCCTGTTCCGCAATTTCCCGTACCGAGCTTTCATTTTGTACTAGGGAAGAACTTACTTCTCCAGCGGAGTCTTTTACCTGGAGAGCAATTTCTTTTAAGTTTTCAATAATGGCGTTAAATAAGTCAGCAATAATGCCCACATCCCCATCGGTTAACTGCGCGCGAACGGTCAAATCTCCTTCAGAAGCAGGCTCCAGCGCTTCCATTAAACCAACTACCGCATTTTCTAAATCTTCCCGCTGTTGTTTTTGCTCTGCCGCACTTTGCTCTAAAGATTTGTTGAGTTCATTAAGGGAAGCTTGGTTTTCTTTTTGTTGAATAATTGATTTTCTTTGAGAATAAATCGCATATCCCCCCAAGCCTAAGATTAGTCCAATTAAACTTACCCACAGCCAGAGATAATCTTGAATCAAGTCTTCAACGGTAATTTGTCCAATTTCATCATAGGGTGCAACGTCAAGATCAATAAACAGATCGTGTACTGGTCGATAGTTGAGTGGTACTGTCCAACCTTCGGATTGAGATGCCTTAGCTGCTGGGCTATCTTCTGGCATATTCAGCAGAGCCTTCGCAATTAATTCTTCAAGCTCTAGAGAGTTACCTTTCGCCGCTGCAAAAGGCCATTCAGGATAGAGCGGGGTACTGTGTTGGAAGGGGAATCCAGGTGTCTCCTGGGAGTTAATCACCTTAAAATCATTAAGGTTAACTTCTCCCCGCTGCACTGCACGTTCCAGTGCATCTGTCCGAATCGTCCCCGCTTCAACTTTTCCGCTGGCAACAGCTTTGATCACGTTATCGTGAGTATCACCGAAGCTCAACTCCTTAAAAAACTTCTCGGAGTTTTCATAACCAGCGTCATACAAAACCCCTTCTGCCATGTACCAGCCACCAAAAGCAGTAGGAGATACTGCCATAAAGGTTTTGTTCTTCAGATCTTCCAGCTCATTAATCTGATTATTATCAGCCTTGGTTATGATTACCCCCCCAAACTCTGTGTAAGGATCTCCTAATCTCAGATTTTTCAGGGTTGCAATACGGTTAACGCCTAAGTCAGCCTCAAATTCTACATACATCCCAGGGTTAATTACGAAAAAATTAACCTCATTCTGGGCGGCAATGGCACGCATCTCCTCGAAACCAGCAGGTACCATTTCAAAAGTGTAACCAGGAATTGTTTGTGAAAGATAGTCCATAGTTGCCTGCCACTTGGCGGTTGTCCTATCCTTAGTCGCATTTGAAAGTACTCCCACCTTCATTACGATGTCTTCTGTTGCTTGATTAGCTGGAGGTGTTGTTTGCGCTAACACTTTGCCTGATAATAGTGGCTGAGTTGCTTCCGAGACAAAGGGAAGATTAATCGTGGGTAGGAAACTGCTTAAACTTAGTAATACTAGAGCCAGTTTCCAGGTGCTATTTGATTTTTGAGTCTTAGTGCTTAAAGTAAATTTTGGAGATAGATGGTTCGGCATGGCTGTTAGTTTTAAGAATAATTCGTTACAGGTACAAAATTAAGAATTTAAGACTGAATTTGAGCAGTGATCAACCGAGAAAGATCGAGCAGATAAGAACGATTTGATTCAGCAAAATTAGAATGCTCATTCTCGGAACTATTTTGCACAGATCCCTGAATAAATGGACGTAAAATATCTGGTGCCATCGTGGTTGAAGCATCAAACTGCTCGGGCAAAATTCTTGAAATCCCCTGAATTCGTCTAACCGTCAACCCATAGAAATTAGCTTCTTCTGATTGAACATTATTATTTTTGCCAGAATTAATCTGCACCACGATAGTTTGATATTGCCTTAAGTTGATTGTTTGGGCAGGAAAACCTGCCAGATGAGCTAAATCCAGGGACAGAAATACCTTATTTCTAGAGGTCATCATGCCCACTACATACTCAGGTAAATTAGGCACTGAAGTAATCTGACTACTATCAATTGTCAATGACTCCTGTACATATCTCAGATCTAGCAAGACATCGATGTCATGAGTTAGTTGAAAGCGGAGATAATAATTTCCCTCACGCTTTTGTTCATTAAAAAGCTGAGGCAATAAATCCTTGAGTCTTTCAGTAGTTGTTAAACTGCTCACAAAATTAACCTGCTACAGAACGTTTTACTGCGGATACCATTTCTTCTTGAGTAAAAGGTTTAACCAAATATGCCACCACACCTTGTTTTTTAGCCCATTTTTTGTCCATGTCTCGATCTTTAGTGGTACAGGCAATTACCGGAATTTCAGCAGTTTCGGGATTTTTCTTGAGTTTGCGACAAAACTCTAGTCCACTCATCTCAGGCATAACCAAGTCAGTAATTACCAAGTCTGGAACCTGGGCTGTAGCTTTGGCTAGAGCTTCATTCCCATTATTTGCAGTAACCACATTGAATCCCTCCTGTTCTAAATAACCAGAAATTAAATTCAATTGTGCTTTTAAGTCATCGACAACTAGTACGGTTTTCATGATTGTTACTCTTCCTAAAAAAATAAGTTGGTTTACGATTGTGAGATTTTTTGACAGAGGTAGTTTGGTTGATTGATAAGTTAGATTACATGGCTACTCCTGCCAAAGTCAGATGTTTATTGACTACGGTTAGTAGTTCTTCTTGAGTAAATGGTTTAGTCAAATAATCAGTGGCTCCAACCATTTTGGCTCTAGTTTTATCAATAAAGCCTGTTCTGCCCGAAACCATTATGATTGGTACCTTTTTGAGTGAGGCACTGCCCCTAAAAAAGCTACAAAGTTTATAGCCGTTGATGTTAGGCATTGAAATATCCATCAAGATCAAATCTGGCTTAAGACGTAATAAGATTGGTGCTGCTTTCAGCGGATCTTCAATTTTGGTAATTTCATAAACTTCACTAGCCAAGAATCTTTGCATCTCATCCAGGATTGTGGGGCTATCATCAATGCAGGCTACCTTCAATTTCTCGGAATTTGCTTTGGGAATAGCAGAATTCACAGCAGGAATATGGGGTAGTAGATCAAAAGGTGGTGGTGGTTCACGAATTGCAATTTCACTACTCTTGATATAAGGATGTAACAGTTGAGCAATTTTTAATTCATCTTGATTAAGAATTAAAGCTAACTGGCGGAAGCTTAAACCTTTCAAAAATTTAGCTATTTTGAGCAAAATTGCTGGAGAAGAGTCAGTTAATGATTGAGAATTTACTAAATACGGACATTGATAAGGAGACAGAATTGTGGGGCTAAAATTTTGCCAACTTTTGATTCGCTGCTGGATGTTTTGTAGCAAGGGAGACAAATCGATATTTTGAAAAGTTACTCTAGCTGCCAAAGCATGCTGAGGTAAATCGTTACTATTTTTGATCCATTTATAATCACCTTCCTTCAACCATAAAAAAGTTTCGATCGCTTCTTTACTCAAGCTTGCGAAAATCTCTTGAGTCTGATTGCGACTTAGATGTTGCCTTAAAACCAACCAATTAATTGAGGGGATAATTCTTCCCCCTTCAAGCCAATTAAAATCTGACTGCTGATTGTCAGCAGAAGATGCAGGTATTGACTTAGCGGCGGCAGCAGCATTTTGAAAACCCAGAACACGAAGATGATGATCTAAAGTAACCATCAGCTGTTGTACCGAGTTGGCAGCACACTTTATCTGCCCTTGTTCCATGTATATGTTCCAACGGACGCGATCACTAGCAATTTGTAAAACACCACTAGCATGGGAACTAGATAAGTCTGTTAGTAATTCTGTTGGATTTAAAATTTGACTCATGAAATAAACTTTTAGTCAAAACAGTTTAATAACTCTTGTTTGTTATTGTTCCCAAACAGATGCTATTTCTTACCACCAACCAAGATTTTTATTACTGTCAAATAATTAACCGAAAAAGACGTTTAACTATTAAGTAATAAAAAAGCATAATTTATCTATCCCAATCTTCACGGCATTTTGACTGAGGAGTTAACCTGATCACTAATGTGATTCAAATTGCATGATTAACTACTGTTACTTTGGAATCAATATAAATGCTTTATAGTTATCTTTGAGGATTGAATCAAATCTATCAATTTAATCTTTCCTAGAGCCTTATGAGTATGATCGAACTAATGTGGAGGCTTGATTTGTTTCCCTTTATGCTGTGATTACCTTTAGCTTCTAATAACTTCGATATTTAAAATTGGGTTCAAATCACTTTTGAGGCATGATTTTGCTAATTTGCCTGTTTTCTCCCCAATCGTGATGCAGGATATTGATAATCTTAAACCCACGGATTGCAAACAGGACAAAGTTTATAATGCTTTTAATTTGTTAAAAAAATAAACTATTGTGGTCATATCAACCAAAAAGTTAAAACCAGACTGGGCAGGAACAGAAAATCTATTATCCCGCTTGGTCAACTTGCTGATTAGAATTAAGCCAATTTATGGCATTATGCAAACTCAAGCAAGACAGATTCTGATCAAAACTGCGGAGAAAAACGGAATTCCCTGGCGTCAAAACTATCAAGAATTAGAAGCGTCAATTACTCAAGATGATCTAAAATCTTTGACAAATACCGACCTCACCTATCCTGATTATTATCAAGTTCCTTTTCATGCTTATGAACAGGGTAATCTTTGTTGGCAAGCGGCTTTTGAGGCACCTTCGGCTACCTATTCGATGGCTCTGCGAGTTTGGAAAGAAGAGCATCTTACCTGGCAGCATGCTCATCAAAGATTGCGCCATAGTTTTTACCAGATCTTGGAGCAGTATACCTCTACTGAGATGACTGATGTTCTTGACTTGGGTTGTTCAGTGGGCATTTCAACACTGACTCTGCATCAATACTTTGCCCAAAAACAAGATCTTTCCCTTAAAACCGTAGGATTAGATTTATCACCATACATGCTGACAGTAGCCCTTAAAAGTGATACTCAACAGGAAATAAGTCAGTGGATTCACGCCTTGGGGGAGTCAACAGGATTAGCAGCAAACTCTCTAGATTTGGTAACTATACAATTTGTGATTCACGAACTACCACGTCAAGCAACCAGAGAAATTTTTAGTGAGGTGTTACGCATCCTCAAGCCAGGTGGAGTTATGGCAATTTTAGATAATAATCCTGCCTCTCCTGTTATTCAAAATTTACCGCCTGTGCTATTCACCTTAATGAAAAGCACTGAACCTTGGAGTGATGATTACTATACTTTTAATGTCGAGGCTGCCATCAAGCAAGTTGGATTTGATTTTCAAACAACCCTAGCCAGTGATCCACGTCATCGAACTATTATTGGCATTAAACCAGAAGCTTATTGAAGACTTAAATATAAGACTCAACTCAGGATGATCAATCAGTGTGTCAGCCAATCTGCTGCATCTGCTTGGCTAGTAATTTATGCCAGCAATTGACAATTAATCAGGAGGAATAAATAATTGCCGTGAACTAAATAAGGACGCCATAAAATCCATGTCACAAGAACAAAAATACTGGTTAGCTTGGTCTCAAATCAAAGGGATTGGCGCAGTTTCACTGAAAAAAATTTATCAGCATTTTGGTTCTCTGGAAGTAGCCTGGAATGCTCCTGCGATCGCTTTTGCGGAAGTTGAAGGATTAAATAATAAAATTATTAATGCTGTTCAACAAAGAAGAGATCAAGATTATCCTGCAAAATTGCTTGTCCCACATTTGGCGCAAAATCCTCAATTTTGGGTACCATCAGAATCCCTTTACCCAAAACTGTTAGCAGAAATTCCCAGTCCGCCGCCGCTGCTATATTACCTAGGTCAGGTTGAGCCGACCGAAAATGAAGGTAGCAAGTCTATGATTGGCATCGTAGGAACTCGTAACCCAACAGAATACGGCAAACGTTGGACAAGAAAAATTACTCAAGCATTAGTTAGTCATGGTTTTGGGATTGTCTCAGGTATGGCAGCGGGTATTGATACAGTTGCTCATCAAGCTTGCTTAGAAGCACAAGGCAGAACAATTGCTGTCTTGGGTACGGGGGTTGATACTGTTTATCCCTACAGTAATCAAAGACTTTATCAAAGATTGACGAAACAAGGTTTAATTGTGAGTGAATATCCGGCCCAAACTAAACCAGACCGCAATAATTTTCCTGCTAGAAATCGGATCATTGCTGGATTATGTCGTGCTGTTCTCATTATGGAGGCTCCTCAGCGTTCAGGAGCTCTGATTACTGCCCGTTTTGCCAATGATTTTGGTCGTGATGTATATGTACTACCTGGATCTTTAGATACGGTTCAATCGTTGGGCTGTCTGGCATTGCTACATGCAGGAGCTCACGTTATCTTGGGCATTGAGCACTTGTTGGAAATGTTAGGCACCATGCCCAGCTTAGACCACATCTCAATTATTTCAACCGAGCCTAAGTCTATCCCAGACTTAAAACCAGAGCTAGAACGTATTTATCGCCTAGTTGACCATAAATCTGTACCCATAGATTCAATTGTGGCACAAACAGGATTAGACATTAGCGAAATTATGTCTGCATTATCTCAACTAGAAATTATGGATTTAGTCACTCAACTTCCTGGGATGCGATATCAGCTAAAAGGATAAATTGAAAATTAAACACTCTATCTTGAGCCTAAAACGCGATCAGGACTGCGGTCTCAAATTAAAGCCAAAAATAAATAATTATGCTGATGGCGTTCATTATAAGATTTTTTTGGGGAATCTTAATATAGGTGGCTTCCTCAAAACATAGCGATTAACCAACATGTTGACCCCAGATATTTTGTGGCGCAAGTCCAGCTTTGATGATCCTCAAAAAGTGAATCGACTAATTATCGCTCTTACTGCGATCGCAACCTTGACAGTGCTTTTGAGTTTCGAGCCACTGAAGGCAATGGAGATAAGTCTCTTGAAAGCCGAGACTAATAAGACTAATGACTATAATTTTTCGGCAAGATCTAGGTTAACAACAGAATCAAAACACCATACATTAGACTTCAATACTAAGTCAGAGCATTCTTTGCAAGATACTAATTTATTAGCTCAAGCTGAAACACCTGCCTCAGAAGTAGAGTCTCCTCAAAATCTGGACAACAATTCTCGGGAAGTTCCCGAACAAATTGTCGTCACTAACTTTGAGATAGTGGGAAGCAGTGTCTTCAGTTCTCAGGAACTCAATCAAGCCGTTAAGTCCTATCGCAATCGTCCTCTCACCTTACCCGAACTATTTCAAGCTCGTAGTGCCATTACTAAACTCTACACCGAACAAGGATATGTCAGTTCAGGAGCCTATATCCCTCCCCAAGAATTAGACGATGGTAGTGTTAAAATTACAGTCTTAGAAGGCAAACTCGAAGAAATTAACGTTTCGGGAACTAAGCGTCTCTCCAAAAATTATATTTCTGACCGTATTGAAGCTGCCGCAGGTCAGCCGATTAACGTCGATAATTTGCTAGGGGCTCTTCAGCTATTGCGACTCGATCCTTTGATTGATAATGTATCGGCAGAACTATCTGCGGGAATCCGTCCTGGAACCAGCTTACTTGATATTGAAATTCAAGAGGCTGATGTCTTTAACCTGACTTCGAGCTTTAATAATAATCGCTCCCCTAGTGTTGGTTCTGGTCAAAGAACAGTTGGTCTCAATCATGGCAATCTGTTCGGATTTGGCGATCAGTTTAACTTTGAATATGCCAATACCGATGGCAGCAATGCGTTCGACTTTTCTTATGGATTGCCCATCAACTCGAAAAACGGCACGATTAAAGTCGCCTATGGTCTAAATTCTAACGATGTCATTGAAGAGCCATTTTCCCCCATCGACATTGAATCAAGATCCCGTTATTACGACCTAACTTTACGCCAACCTCTGATTTTGAAACCAACTCAAGAATTTGCTCTGGGCATGAGTCTGACCCGTACTGAAAGCGAAACCTTTCTTCTTGACCAAAGCTTCCCACTCTCCCGTGGTGCCAATGAGGATGGTGAGACCAAAATTAGTGCAGTGAGATTATTTCAAGAATTTGTTAATCGGGATGATCGCCAGGTGTTGGCATTTCGTTCTCAATTTAGTTTTGGGGTAGATGTGTTTAACTCGACAATAAATGATGATGGGGAACCTGACAGTACGTTTCTGTCTTGGCGGGGTCAGAGTCAATGGGTGAGACGTCTAGATGAAGACTTTTTACTGCTCCTGCGGGGAGATGCCCAGATCGCAGGAGGAAGTTTGGTTCCCCTGGAACAATTTAGATTAGGTGGGGTAAACAGTACCAGAGGCTATCGTCAAGATCTGAGCTTAGGAGATAATGGCTTGTTTGCTTCAGCCGAGTTACGCATCCCTGTTTTACGGTGGCAAAAAATCGATGGTTTAATCCAGATTGCTCCTTTTATCGATGTGGGGACGGTGTGGAATAGTGATGATGTTGAAATTAGTAATGCCACTTTACCCTCTTTGGGAGTAGGCTTGAACTTCTCGCTGGGAACTAATTTTAATGCTCGTTTAGATTGGGGTATTCCCTTGACTTCTGTTGAGGGAGACGGCGATTCTTTACAGGAAGATGGAATTTACTTCTCGATTGATTCTAATTTTTTCTAACTTCCATCCTCACTGAAAATTGGCGTTAGGATTCTACCTGTTCTTTGACTCTATCCCTAGTAGATTGCTGGGTTTGCGCCACAACATAGTGATTCTGTCTGGTGAGAAAAGGCTTTTCAATGTAGTTCCACGAGATATATGATACGAGAAAAACACATAAGTATGATAGCAATGCTCCGAGCCAAGGTTGCTCAAACAGATTGAAATGATAAATTACCTGCATAATTGGCAGGTGCCAAATATAAATCCCGTAGGAAAAATCGCCGTGTTTGCTAAAATTCCCAAGATACTTAAAGATAAGGCAAAAATATATGACCACCACTCCTAAAGCAATAGGATACAGAAAATAGATTTCGGTAGCAAAATTATGAACTGTAATTATCAGAGCTGCGATCGCTAGAAAAGTGTGAGCATGATGATGAAATTGATCGTAAAAGTAATAGAGTAAGGCTCCAGACATAAAAAATGCGAGCTGTCCTGGTAGTTGATGTTCCAGGATCATTAGAGAAGGAGAATTGAGCCGTTCTACTAGCTGAACTATGACAGTGGAATATAAAATTGAAGAGAGATAGATTGCTGCTATTGCCCAGACTTTATTAGTTTTACGTAAAATATAGGCAATAAAAGGCACTACGATGTAAAACATTACTTCTACTTTGATCGTCCATAGAGAAGTATTGACCATTGGGACAGGGTGAGTTTCAAACACTCCAGGTAAATCAGGCTGTAGGAAGTTGAGAGTTGTTAAATTAAAAACAATATATTTGACAAATTCAAGATTAAAGTATTCAGTAAAGCTGACGCTGGACACAAAATAAAGCGCAAATGCCGAAATAATAATTACCGCTGCATATCCTGGCACTATTCTTTTAACTCTTTTTTTGATGTAGCTGCCTAAGGAAGAACTATTTTCAAAGCTCCGAAAAATTAAAAAGCCACTGATAATAAAAAAGGAATCTACCGCAACTTTAGAGCTGAAAATTCGAGAAAAATCCAGAAAGGCTTCATTTTGAGATACATATCCTGTATGTCCAATCAGCACTATTAACGCTGCGAGCAATCTAATTAAGTCGAAATTGTTTTTCCTACTTATTTGCATAATTATTGTTTGAGTTACTTTACTAGAACATTTAGAAATTTACTGATGATAGCTACGAAACGAGAGACTAACTAGTCCCAGGTCACTTGAAGTTTGCTCCAGCAATACTCAATTTTGCTAGCTAAGCTTAGATCAACCTTGAATGACCAACTAGTAAAATTGAGATTTAACTCTGCTGACTAATTTTGTTGTTTTACCTACTCTTCAAAGTAACCAGCTGATCGTCAATAAGTTATAAGATGCAATCCCAATCATGTTTGGTTGTAATGACATTATTTTGATTCTGTATTGCAGCAATAGCGCAAAATGAGCTATTAAGTTTCCGAAGTGAAACCTATCATAAGAAAGAAAATTTATGGTGTAGAGATATAAAAATACCGCAGACGAAGATTATGCGGTAAAGAAATATGATTAATCTAGTTGTAATTCGGTGTTGGATCAGGATTTTGAGATCTGTAGCTGGGTTTAAAAAAGGTAACATCAAGCTTTTCTGACCTTTGCTGTAACAATTCAACTTTTTAGTTGGATTTAAACCTCTTACTATTCCATCGCGTATTGCGCTGACATGATGTATTTATCCCCCGCATCAATCTCAATTATTTCGTTCGCCGCATTAGCAGTTTCAACACAAACAAAATTTAAGTAATCTTGATCGCCTAAATCACCCATGCTAGCCGAAATATCGGCTCCAGGATTCCAAACGACCGCTGTTTTGCTGTTGGTGGCAGTAACCTTGATTTTTCTGTTTAATACTGGATCTTCGATCACGATTTCTGGGGAAACATCTAGATAAATGCGATCGCACTCTCCCGTAAAAGTAATCTCGTCCATCTGAGTTTTTTGCTTACCGCCATCAACTTTATCCAGATATTCGCAATCCTTAAGACCTAAAACCGTAACTTGAGCGATATCGCCAATTTTAAAGTAAGTATGCAGTGCCTGGGTAATACGTAACGTTTGCTCTCCCGTGTTACGGGTAATCAATTCCACTGTTAGAGCCTGTCCTACCGTAATGGCGATCGCCAAATCAAAATTGTAATCCCAAATTGCCCGCGTTTCAGGGGTGTCTACCAAACCCATGACGACCTGAGTTGCACCTTCTTGAGTCTTAACTACATCTCGCATTTGCCACAGACGATTCCGCACTAAACCATGATTAGGGCGACCTTTGGCTTCAGGATCGGGTCCAAACCAAGGCCAGCAAATGGGTGCTCCACCTCTAATCGCCTTCCCTGACTGATAATTGACCTTACTACTGACAAAAATTGCATCTTCGGTTTGTCCCACTGGTTTAAAAGACAAGATATGTCCTGCATAAACGGAAATAGTAGCCTGAGCAAATTCATTATTCACTTCTACCAGTGGAAAGCCGCCTTCACCCTCGACAAATTTAACTTGATTAACAATGCCATAATCAGCGTTCAACTGCTCAATATTCATTTTTATACCTTGTCTCTTGTCGAATGTTGGTGTTATTAAAAGGCTCTAAAAACTAGCAACATCTTGAGGTTTGATTTAGTCTTGGGCAAAACAGAGGACTTTATCCCATCTAGCCGCAATATAATCACTAATAAATTTAAATTCAAATCACCTCAGATAACAAAAAGTATCTTACTAGGCAACTGCCATTGAGTTCAGTAGTCCCTGAAACATAGCTAGTCCATCAGTACTACCCAACGCTTGATCAGAAGCTCTTTCTGGGTGAGGCATCATCCCTAAGACATTACCTTGCTGGTTAATAATGCCCGCTATATTGTTCAGGGAACCATTGAGGTTGTGTTCGGGAGTAATTTCTCCCAGGGGACTACAGTAGCGAAACAATACTTGATGATTATCTTCCAAAGTCTTTAAAGTATCTTCGTCGGCATAATAACAGCCTTCACCATGAGCTACGGGCAAGGTAATAACTTGCTGCGGTTGATAACCAGTTGTCCAGAGCAAATCATTGCGCTCAACTCTGGTGGGAACACGATCGCAAATAAAATGTAGTTTCCGATTGCGAATTAATGCTCCAGGCAAGAGACCAACTTCAGTTAATACCTGAAACCCATTACAAATCCCCAAAACGTATTTACCCTGATTAGCATGTTCAATAATGCTATTCATCACAGGTGAAAACTGAGCGATCGCACCACAGCGGAGATAATCACCATAGCTAAACCCTCCAGGAATAATCACGGCATCAAGATCGTGGATATCTGTTTCCTGATGCCACACCATGCGGGTCGGCACAGACATCAATCCTTGAGTTACAGTCAGAATATCGCGATCGCAATTTGAGCCAGGAAAAACTATTACCCCAAACTTCATTCATCTACTCCTAAGGTTGAATTCTATACTGTAGCCAGTTCAGTTAGCTCAAAGCAGTAATTTTCAATTACCGTATTTGCTAACAGGCGATCGCACATTTCGTCAAGGTGCTGTTTGGCTTGATCTTCATCAGCGGCGGTTAATTGCAGCTCAATATATTTGCCAATTCTGACGGATTCGACTTCGGTATATCCCATTTGTTGCAATCCCGATTCTACCGCTGTCCCTGCTGGATCTAGTACTGAAGAACGAAGAGTAACATAAATTCGAGCGTGATATTTGCTAGCCATAGAATTATTGATCGTGATTACTGAAAGCTAATCGCCTTTTTGATTTTATAGCTTTAAGTCGACACAAATAAACAAATTTCAGCATTGCAATTGAGTAACAATATTATAGAGCAAAGCCAGAATTTTCAGATTCAATTAGAATTAGCTTTCGATATCTTACAGTTGGTTAAGATTGAGGAAGCAAATAGAGACGTAAGATAGATTTAGGTTCGATATCTAACTAGCAAACTATGAAAACGCAACGTACCCGTTCTCAAGAGAGAATTATGACAGTACTCCAGAGTCTTCAGCGTTCTATTTCGGCTCAGGATCTTTATATCGAACTGCGAACTCGTCAGCAAGACATGGGGCTGGCTACGGTTTATCGTTCCCTTGAGGCTTTAAAACTACAGGGAGAGGTGCAAGTCCGTACTTTAGCCAATGGCGAGTCCGTTTATAGTTTGATTAAAAGCGATCGCCATCACTTGACCTGCGTCAATTGTGGAACTTCGATTCCCATTGATGAATGTCCCGTACATGACTTAGAACAACAACTAGAAAAGTCACACACTTTCAAGGTGTACTATCACACTCTAGAGTTTTTTGGTTTATGTCAAAAATGTCATTGAAGCACTACAAATATCAAATTAACTGTTAGTCATAGCTTTATTACATTTAAACCGTGATTTGAGATTGAAGGCAAAGGCAGCTACCAAAATAGTCAATCCTCCCGTAATCCAAAGTGGGGTAGTGTAATTAAGGCTAACTAGTAATCCTGAAATCACGGGACCAATTGCGTTAGACATACTTAGATATGATGAGTTGATGCCTAAAACCTCTCCTTGTTCTTGGGCATCGGAATTGAGAGATATCACCGTGTCGATCAACGGCATTGGGAAAGAATTAACTAAGCCAAACGCAACCATAATAATTACAAATGCACCATAGGTGGGAAAAGTGGGCATGAGGAGAAAAGTTACTCCCCGTAATGCTAAAGACACGGCAATGATATTGAGCAAATTATATTTCTTGCTCAACGGCTCCAGGGCAAAGACCTGTGAGATAAAGCCCAAGATACCCACCAAGGCAAACATAATCGCTAACCCTTTAGTATCTTGACCCAAAACTTTGAGAAAAAACGGCTGAAAAGCAAAAGTGAAAATGGTAAAAGTACTACCACTCAAAAAAGTCAGGATAAATAACTTACCTAGTTTGGGTCTAGTTGCTGACTGGGCAATCTTACCAAACGCAAAATCATTCCAGCTTAATTTAAAGTTTGACTGTTTACCTGATGCGGTTTCTGGTAGAAACAATAAGGTTAATAGAGCGGCACCAGCGGCGATCGCGGCACTGACAATAAAACTCATGCCCAATGAGGAAATTCCAGGCAACGTTGGCAGCTGTTGAGCGAGATAACTGAGGACAGGACCAATAACAAAGCCGAGACGAAAGGTCGCACCAAAAATACCAAATGCTTGGGGTCGCTGTTGTGGAGTCGTAATGTCACTAATCACCGCACTGGCTACGGAAGTGTTCCCCCCTGTTAAACCGTCCAGCATCCGTGCTAGATACAATAACCAAGCAGCTCCAGCTGCACTAGCTAGCAAGTTAGCAACTACGGTTCCTGCAAGGCTAAAAACTAAAATATATTTCCGTCCTAAACGATCAGATAATTTGCCGAGAACTGGTGTTCCTAAAAACTGTGATAGAGCAAAAGCAGTTGTTAGTAAGCTTGCTTGAAAATCAGTTAAACCAAACTGTTTTGCGTAGGGGTAGATTAGGGGAATAATAATCGTGAAGCTGATTGCGTTAATTAAGGCAATGAGGGCAATTAGCCAAAATAAAGGAGGTAAATCGAATTGCTGGCGCCATTTGCTGCTTTTCATTAAGAGGGTAGGATTAAATAATTCTAAAATACATATATCTTTACAATTCTCAAACGCTAATAGCCAGCATATAACCTATAACCATGCTCATAAAGCTTACCTAATCTATTTGACTTGGTAGTAAAGCAACAAGACTCCATTGTCGTAAATCTGACTCTTGGTAAGTTCTAAAGTGGATTGCTGAATTATTCCAGAAAATAGAGGAATACCTGAACCCATTAAAAATGGATTTACTTTCAGAATTAATCGATCAATTAAATTGTTAGTGAAAAGCATTGTAGCTAGATTTGCCCCACCACAAAGCCAAATATCTTTACCTGCTTTTTGTTTTAAATTGGTAACTAATTCAACAGCATGTTCTGACACAAGTGAAACATTATCATCTGGACTAGCTGACATAGTACGGGAAAAAACATACTGCTTCAGGTGTGAGTAGGGACTGGTTATACCATCTGCCAAACCGACCTCATAGGTCTTGCGTCCCATAAGAACGACATCAAACCACTGATTCTCGGCATCGATATCCATTACATCTCGGAGATGAGATGGCACAGTTTCAGGAAAAATAGCAAACAAATTGGCAAAATATTCCCTATCTTGGCAAAATCCATCATGGGAACCGTCACTGTGGGCAATAAATCCATCAACACTGCAAGCTACATAATAAGTTAATTCTTTCATGGTTTAATCTTCGATGTATTTCTAACTAATCATGATGATGATTCGTATGATCAGAAATCCCATTGTGCTTGGATTTGGTATGACTCAGATGAAGTAAATATTGGCTGATAGAAATCAATAATATTGATAGAGAAATATAAATTACATCGCTCAGTTTGCCAATTTCAATACTTAGCATTTGCTTGAATAAACTAACAATTAGAGCTACTACAATTACATTGACCAGTTTCCCTTTTAATTCTTCTAAACTATTGCTTTGTAAAATACTAGAATCATCTTGATGTTTGAGTGTGATTTCAGAGATAAATAATTCATAAATACCAAAGGCAAAAATCAACAAGACAATGCCAATGAGATAGTAATCTACACCTCCAATGATGTATGCTACCGTTTTAATTGTTAATTCACCTTCAGGATCTTGTGGATCGATCGCGATCGTCAATCCTGCCCAAATATCAATCGTGCCAATCATGATTAGACGTAAAGCACTAAGTAAGCTAAAAATAACTGGGGCGAGGATAAAAAAGCGAAAGTTCCAAATTATAGCTTCAAAGAATAATTCAACTTTTCTAAATCTAATTTTTGTTTTATTTTTCATTGACGATCATCGGTCATTGGTTACTAATCACTACTAACAATCTACTAGTTTATAGTTAACCAATTCATTTATTTATTTACTGGCGACGGAATCATGGACCCATTGCAAATGTTGAGGCAGTAAGGTGGCCAAATCGTATTTTTCAAGAATAGTTGCTCTTGCTTGTTGCCGAATCTTAGCCATCTGCTGAGGGTGCTCTAAAGCTTCGATGGTGCGATCGCATATTTGCTGGGGATCAAAGAAATCCACTAGTAATCCATTGACATTATCTTCAATTACCTCCGTTACAGGAGCGGTATCGGAAGCCACAATTAAACAACCTGTCGCTAATGCTTCTAGCATCGACCAAGAAAGTACAAAGGGACGAGTAAGATAGATATGCACGGCAGATGCTTGCAACACTTGCAGATATTCATCATAAGGGAGTAAATCAGTAAAGTGTACCCGACTTAGATCCAAAGGAAATTTTTCGAGCATAACCTCTTTATAAGTTTTGCCATCAGGCAAGTTTTTGCCATATGCCACGCGGTTTTTACCGACAATCACAAAGTGACACTGAGGTCTTTTTTTCTGAAGAAGGGCAATGGTTTCGATCAACTGGGGAAACCCGCGATATGGCTCCATTCCCCGCGCTACATAGGTTATAATCTCCTCTGCTTGGGTAAGATCGAGATTGATCCGTGGCAAAAATAATTTTGCTCCTGGCAGCGGCTTGAAGTAATCTATATCTATGCCATCATGATGGACTTTAATCTTATTCTGAAACTCCTGGGGAAATTGCGCTCTCTGCCAAGCTGTGGGAGATAACCCGTGATCGCAGCTGGCTAAATCTAACAAAATTGGCGCGTTCTTAACCCTAATTCGCGCTTCATCATCGGCATTTAGCGGCTCGCTGGGGTCAAAGCTAGCATCTGAACCATAGGCATTGTAATACCATTCAAAATAACAAAGTAAAGTTGCTCTAGAAAATATATCCTTCATAAATAAGGTTGGTCCCCATCCAGAATGACCATACACCACGTCAGGATAGAATCCTTGTTCTTTGAGTTTTTTAGCAACACGATATACTCCCTGGGCTTCTAAAACTGCATTTTCTAACGGTCTAACATAATGATGAGTTTCGGGACGAGCAGTACGAGATTTTTCGTATACTATCTTATTGACGCCTGAGATCTGACCTTCTAGGCGATTGGTAGCATAAACTACTGTATTTTGCGGGTCTTTGCCTAAGACTGTCGCTAAATGACGGAATTGAGCTGGAAAATTAGGGTGTAAAAATAAAATTTTCATAACTACTCGCTAAACTGACAGGCTAATTCGCTCTAATTTTAGCTGTTGTTCAATACGCTGTCTCAATAGTGGTAAGTTAATAAAATATTCTCAACCATTACACCATTATGAGTTCTTGGCGCGATCGCATCTCAAAATTTAGTGGCAAAACCCGCTTTGTGGTGTCTCGCATATTTATCCACTTAGCTGGCTCTGAGATTGCACCTGTGTTAGGTGAGTTGAATCGTGTTGCTAGGGAAGCAATCGAGGCTGAAGGGGATTTAGAAGTTCTGGGAGCGGGATTAGTCTCTGTCTGCGAATACCTATTACAGATGAATAGCTATTGGCAATCTGCGGGTAACGAAGGTGATGTACTTTGGGATGAAGGTGAAGCAGGAGATTTGATCAACGAACTTTTTACCGACTCTGCTCAAAGATATCTTAGTTCTGCCGATGCGATAGAAGCCGCCGCCGAAGATCAGCCTCTATCGTTACCTGTAACTCGTAATTTGGTCATCATGCTTACTGTGGCTGTTGAAGGTGAATCTCCAGATTTGGAAAATAATCTCGCGGATGTAGAAGCATTAGAGTTGGGACTAAAAGCTTTAGTTAATCTTCATTATCAAGAAAAGCTGAGAGCAATTCAAATTCACTTTTCTCCCGCACGGTTGGGTGATGAACTAGATGGCGAACAATTATTACTTAACTTCCCTGAGTTAATTCCGCTTTAAAAGAGTCTCATTAATTTGATAGACATCTAGTCTGATAATTTTTGGGTTTTTATAGCCAAATCTAGAACAACTACAGAATTGCCTGATAGACTAACTTTAGACTGGTTTGAGGTTCGATAAAATATTAACTGTCTTGCTAATATTTTGCCTTTAATTGGCTTGCGATCGCTTCTGCTATTTAGCAGAAACTATGGGATGAGATGGTGAATTGGAACGCAAGCCTAGATTGTAAATAGCATTTCTGCCATCTCGCAACAGTTATTGTTGTGGCTATCTGTAAAGACATATACTATATATAGGTAAATAGCTGTAAAAAGTTTAATCGTGTTAAGCAATCCTAACCACCATGTTAGAACGATGCGAGATCGCCATAGCTATAATTAATGTCCCAAAGTGAAGTAAAAAATTTCTCAAACTAATAATCTTTACACTTGGCAGATTCGAAGTCATCACCGTTCAATGAAACCGAACCAAAAAGCTAAACAATATCATTTACAAGTCAAAACTGAGCTAGAAGCATTGAGAGAAGTGTTGCAGTGGTTTGAAGGCTTAGTATTTCCCTTAGTTCCCCAGAA
The DNA here is from genome assembly GCA_039179675.1 of Cyanobacteria bacterium P01_G01_bin.67. Lineage (GTDB taxonomy): Bacteria > Cyanobacteriota > Cyanobacteriia > Cyanobacteriales > Xenococcaceae > Waterburya. Next base: position 18,445 of record JBCDEP010000017.1, on the reverse strand, counting down.
GGTAGGATGGCAGTGTGAGGTAGCGCTGGTCGAAGCATTTACTAATGCCGTTCGTCATGCTCACCAAGATTTACCAGAAACAACTCCCATCGATTTGGAAGTTGAACTGTTACCTAACTTTTTAGAAATGAGAATTTGGGATCGAGGTCAACCTTTTGATATTCAAGCCAAATTACGGAAAAGCGAGCGAGAAGCAGGTTCGATGGAAAAAGAAGGTGGTAGAGGATTACAGTTTATTAATAAGCTGACTGACGAGTTACAATACCTGAATTTACCTAATCATCGTAACTGTCTCGTAATGCGTAAACACTATATTTAACTCAATATTTCAGTCGTTTTTTGTTTTGGTTAAGTCTACCAATATTATTAAAGTGCTTTATTTTTATATTTTTACGTAATATTTGAAATCGTTGCTGCTGAAACCAGTAATGTGCGGACTCATCGGAACCTCATTGAAGTTTAAATAAATCAAATTGTTGCTTCTTGATAGTGGTTTGGATTATTTGCTGAGCACTTTAAAAAAATTATCTTAGTGCTCAACAAAACTTAGTTTACAATTACCAAGATCTTAAATTTCATCAAAAGCTCGTTCAATTAATCTTTTCGCTAAGGTTTGAGTACCAGTGTGTTCATAATAATTGGTAGATACATCAATAAACGCAGCTACATAGTCAAGCTTGTCATCGGAAAACTCTAAAAATCCCTGCAAATTATCCATTACCTTTTGAGGGGATAAGTTCTTGCTGCTGACAAAATCTGCCATCCAGCCTTTAACAGAATCAAAGCTTTCTCCAATAAAATCTAGTTTTCCCCTAGAGTTACCGCCAGGAATCGACTCGGACACCCCATTGAAAGTGGAATTGGACTCCAAGTCTTTAGGGCTGATTCCACTCAAGGTGGACTGAGCCTTAAGTAAAAAATCGGGACCTAAAGGAATTAATCCATCAACACATACCAATGCTGCCATTCGCATTAAAGATTCTCCACTATAGTCCCCTAGAGCATTAACAAAATCTCCAATGCTATCGCCAGGTATACCATTGATTTGACAAAAAGCAACTAACTCAACCACTAACTTGATTGAGAGATCGATCGCCTGAGCCTTATCTGGATTAGGGGTAACTTTGCTGAGTAAACCTCCTACCAAAGGAATTTTATTTCCCACCTTATTAGCGAGGGCAGCTGAACCTAGGGCTTTATCTGCTCGATCAACAGTTTGATAAAGCCACATCGCTCGACGATATCCTTGGGATTTGTCGTTATATAGCCAAACTGCGCGATCGCCAATCTGCTGAATCAGTTCTTCATCAGTTTCGCCAGTCACCTTGCGGATTGTCTCAACAAAGCCAACGGTATTTTCCCATTCTCCTGGCACGATTGAATCCAAAGACTTCAACATCATAATGGTGACGTTGTTTTGCGGTAAATTATCTACCAGCTCAAAAATTGATTCGCTCATTGCTTGCTCCTGAAATTTGCAATTATTTATCTAAAAGATTTAAACTCAGTAGATGTCAATTCAACTTCGACAAGCCTCTGAGGTTAAACCTTTTGAGCCATTCTTCTCGATCTGCTTGACTAAAGGAATTATCTTTAGAGCGAATCTTAACCTGATAACGATCATTAACTAATACTGCCGTACCTGTACTGCCCTGACTTACAGCTGGAAAGCCATTAATATTACTAGTACTATCCTGAAACTTTGTCGTTGCATTAGGACTGTTAAGAACATCAGAGATCGATAAAATAGCAATTTCTTTACCCTCTTTTTTTAACTTGGCTTGAGCAAAACCCTGTTTTTCCTGAGAATAAATTCGCTCATATCCATTGCCACTATCGGGAAAGTAGCGGTTAAAAGAGCTACCAGATTGAGAATCGTCAACAACGGCGGTGGCACCTTTGCTAGTGCTTTCTTGTTGCGCTCCCTCAAAACGAGAAGGAGGTTGCTGCGAACAAGACGTTAATAGTAAGCACCCTGTTAGAAAAAATGTTACTAAAAATTTGCGGAAACTAATCATTTTCAGGTTTTGAATCTAAAGTTATATAAAGTCATCTTCGTCTTTTTGGTTGACTCTGGAGATTGAATTTATCAAATCTTTATCAAATAATAAATAAATAAATTATTTTTCTACTCCTATAATAATCAATGATTTTAATTGTAAAGTAGCTAGTAATAAATAGTTTGACGGGAAGAAAATCTTGCATTTAGTAATGTTGGAGCTGAAACACAAATAATTCAAATCACTTTGTTGTTTATTCTGCGCTCCTCCTGTGAAGTCAGTTAAGAAGGACAAAAGTAAGTAAATGTATTAACTTCAACCCCAAATTAGTTTTACTTTAATAATTACTTGCGACCTGATATTTGTAGATCCTCAATGAAAAGATGAGTCAGTGAAAAACCAAGAAAGCAAAAATATTAATATTGCCTAAGTTCTAGATAGATAAATCGACTTTTATCTAATTTTATAATTATACTAAAGTAGCTAATTATTTAAAAACAACCAGAGCGATAATTTAATCCAGTATGCGAGATCGCATCATTTCTTGGCTGAGAAAAAACGTCTCCTCTCACCGCCTAAAACACATATTAGGTGTTGAGGAGCTTTGTATTAATCTTGCTTGCTGCCACCAACTGAATCAGAAACAGGCTGCTCAAGCGGGCTTGATGCATGATTTGGCGAAATTTTTTCCTGCCCCAAAGCTACTTCGCCTGGCAACAGAAGCCAAAATTCCCATAGATGAATTTTGTTTAAATCAGCCTCATTTACTTCATGCTGAAGTAAGCGCTCTAATCGCGCAACAAGAGTTCGGAATTAAAGACCCCGAAATTCTAGCCGCAATTGGAAATCATACCTTGGGAACGCCGCAAATGAGTAGATTAAGTTGTCTTGTGTTTGTGGCTGATGTGCTAGAGCCAAATCGAGGAGACAATGAAAAATTAGCCGCAATGCGGTCTGTTGCCACAAAAAATCTTTACAAATGTGTACAGCAGACGAGTGATTATTCATTAGAATATCTATTAAATAAGCAAAAAATTATTCATCCCCGCACCGTTTTAACTAGAAATTGGGCTTGGGCTAAATGGAAAAATCAAACCTAGTAAAGTTACACAATTAAATAGACAGTAACCTGGGTTGATTGACCTTTACTACAAAAACTACACCTCTAAAAACTATATTTGAATGAGTAAATCATCAGAACAAGCGATTGCCACCGAAAATCAAAACTACTCTCATGAGCTGAACCTCGATAGTCAGAAGTTAGCTTTGCAGATTGCTGCTGCTGCTGAAGATAAGAAGGCTCAGGATATTGTCTTGTTGAAAGTTAATGAGGTGTCATACTTGGCTGATTATTTTGTGATCGTTACTGGGTTTTCTCGGACACAGCTAAATGCGATCGCCGAATCAATTGAAGAAAGACTAGAAGAAAAGTATGACCTCCATCCAGTCAGAGTTTCAGGGAAAAAAGAAGGAGATTGGATTGTTCAAGATTATGGGGACGTAATTGTTCATACCTTTCTTCCTGAAGAGAGAGAATACTATAATTTAGAAGCATTTTGGGGACATGCCGAACGCATCGAATTTATTTCTCAATCAAGTTAATTATTGTCTTTCCACATGAATAAATCTACTGTAAACTTTTGCCCTGTTCCTCAGGAACAACAGCCTATCTATGAATATGAGCAGTTAAAAGAATCTTGGTTATTTGACTGGGGAACGTTAGCCATTGGTAAGTACATCCGTAAAATCGCCTGGGTGATTTTGTGGAGTCTATTAATTGTGGCGCCACTTTCGATGTCAATTTATACTCCTATTAAAAATCCTCTCGAATTAGCTTTATCATCCATTATTGGTGTTTCTTTGCTCACCGGGCTATTTTTATCCAGAATTTATTTAGGATGGCAATATATTAAAAATCGTCTCCAAAGCGATCGTATTTTTTACGAGGAGTCTGGCTGGTATGATGGGCAAACTTGGCTCAAGCCCACTGCTATGTTAAATCGCGATCGCTTGATTGTCAGCTATGAAATTGAGCCAATAATGAGGAGATTGCAGAAAACCTATAGCTTGATTATTTTGATCATAGCTGGTTGTAGTCTAATTTGGTTCGTTCAGGCTTAGACTAAATTAATCATCACTACTTATTTTTTTAGCGGTTAAATTTATTGAATGACTAGGGGAAAAAGAATTCACACGCCATCATTAGAAGTACACTTACTTCGAGAAGGAATTTTAGAGTCTACTCATCAGGTAGAAGCGACAGTCTGCGACAGTAGAGGTCGGGTTTTGTTGATGGCAGGAAATTCTGGAGCATCAGCTTTTATTCGGTCTGCAATGAAACCTTTTCAAGCATTAGCAGTTACCAGCACAGGGACACTACAGAAATATAATTTGAGCGATCGAGATTTAGCTATTATCTGTAGTTCACACCAAGGAAAGATTGAGCAAGCCAGACAAGCATTTAATATTTTATGGCGTGCTGATGTTGATCCCCTAGCATTGCAATGTCCCATTCCAGAAGGAAAAACTAATCGGTTAGAACATAATTGTTCTGGCAAACACGCAGGTATTTTAGCTGTATGTCAAAATCTTGATTGGCCCTTGCACAAATACATGAAGCACTCTCACCCAGTTCAGCAATTAATCCTGAGTAAAGTTTCTGAGTTACTGGGAATGCCTGGGGCTGAATTAATTGTCGCGCAAGATGACTGTGGCATGCCAACCTATTCAATGCAGATACAGCAAATGGCACATCTTTATGCCCAGCTAGCAGCAGGCAACAATTTAGATTTAGAACGTATTACTAGAGCAATGACCTATCACCCCCGCATGATTGCAGGAGATGGTGCTTTTGATACGGAATTAATGCGTTTAAGCGAAGGAGAACTGGTGAGTAAATCTGGAGCTGAAGGCATTCAATGCGTTGGTCGAGTTGGCGAAAGTATGGGACTCGCGATCAAAGTTAAAGACGGAGCAAAGCGGGCAAAGTATGCTACTGCTATTCATCTTCTGAAGCAAATGGGCTGGATTAGTCCCGCTATTGCCGAGATGCTCTCAGATAAATTTGTGCAGTTAAGTAGCTTCAAACGTTTAGAAACAGTAGGTGAATTATCGATTCTTTAGTTAATAATCTGCTGTTATGAATGTCAAGATAATGAATTAGTCTCTAGAAAGCTAAAATCGACAATGTCAAATGTTAGCTAGCTAATCTGGCATCTGAATTGACCAGAGATTTTTTCCCTGATGATAATTCAATTGCTTTGCTTTGAGAAATCATCTTTTGTTCCAGGATTTCTACCTGTAAAGTTACCTTAACCAAATATGAGCCTCCTTGATTATTAACAGCTTTCGCGATCTCTGTGGTCAAATTGGGTCTTTCTCCCGTGAGTGGGTTTCTCAATACACAACGATCCCATTCTGAACTGGCTTGAGGATCTAAGTTTAAAATATAATGCTGGTTCATTGAATAACCCTGTGATTTAGTTAGTACTATGATACCAATTTGTTGAACAAAAAATCAATTAAAAATGCATAATCCAGTAGAAAAATTCGTACTTTAAGATAATTAATCAGATTTCATGTTTAGGGGGATACTACAATGCAAGAAACTAAGATAGTAAAATGGTTTCGGAACACAGGACTTGCTATTCTGTTGGCGGGTATAGCAATTTCCCTGGCTCCACATCAAGCCAAAGCCTCTGATGAAATAATATTCACCTATGAAGGAGCAACCCAGTCTGTTGACTTAGAGGAGTTGCAGACCTTTGCTGATACGGGGGAAACATCTCCTGCCTTAGATTTTTTATTGAATTTTGGTAAGCAAAATCCATTAATGATTCGCTGGATCTTAAACCAAGAATTTCCTGCTGATACTACATTGGTTTATGATTTGCTTAATACAGCACCTGGTGAATACGTCTTGTCTCAAACTAGTAACATTGTGGGAACTAGGTCAGAAAGAGCTAATATCAGAGCGTTGAGGGGAGCTTTAGTAGCTTCCGCTAGTGATGACAATATAATCTCTTTAATTGAACTTTTGGACAATTATCCAACCCAAAAAGTATATGTCAACGGCAAGCTGCTGGCAAAGGCACGTAAAAATCTTAGTCAGTTTATCGAAGAGACCAGTAGATATATTCAAATACCTGTAAGTTTCAATCTATATTAGTCGAATTCACTAAAAAATTCTAATTTACGTCTTATTGAATATAGTCTCAGGAGAGAAAGAGCCATAAGATAAGAACAAGGAATATTTCTAAATCTAAATCTAAATTTTAAATGCTGACCTATTCAAAAGAATCTTTAAAAGTGGAACCTTCATCTGCTGAAAAACTCAAAAAGCAAGAGCGGATGCGCGATGTAACTTTATTGTTACAGCAAATAGTAGAGAGAGAGGAGGTTGCTTTAAAATTAATTATTGATTGTCTAATTGATGTCGGTTCGATTAACTATGCCAATCATAAGTTACAAAATCCCCCTTTAAACAAACTTATGAAGGTGCTAGTGGGTTATATTAAGCCCGTTGCTCGCAAAGCAGCTCTCTTTTGGCTTAAAAGAAATTTACCCGATTTGCTTACAGCTTGGTTGGAAGGAAAAGTATCTTTTGAATCGATTCCAATCAATAAAGATGAAGCCTTGACAGGTGATTTAGAAACTGTTCCAGTCTCTGAGCACCAGAAAATTCCTGATAATCAATTGAATACGCCCTCAAATATTGAAGATCTTAAGTAGGTGGGCGAGATTATTTATAAGAACTAGTTCTAATTTTTTTCCTGAACTACACCACAAGGGTACAATGTCCGCAGATGTCTCGCAAGGGGATACCGCTTCGCATATATCCTTTAGGACTGACCCTATGCGAAGCCCTGTTTTTAATTACATCTACCTACTTACCTAATTAGTTAGTCTATTAATAGTGTGTCAATGTTTGCCGTCGGTATTTGTCTTTGTCTCTTGATTTGAGCTACTAAATGAATACTGGTTTCTAGTATGGCGATCGCTGAAAGCAAGATCTCAGATCTGCTTGATCTTGACTACGACTATAAAGTCTTTAAACGCCTCGAATCATATGTATTCAAAAAACCATACTTTATTATTAGCTACTATCTGAAGAACACTGCAAATTAATTTAAGTATCCAGCATTAAGAAGTAAATGTAGGCAAAAATTAAGCAAGTTATAAATCAGCTTAGTGTTTTAGTGTCCATATCATATTGATACTTCAATAAGTTTGGGATTTTATAGAATCTAGAACATTTATTGTAAGAAGTAAGTTTTATTTGAAATAATACTTTTCTTGAAATTAGTCACTGTCAATTTTGCTCAATATCCTTATAAAGTTCTTAAGTACAAACTCTTCTAAGTACTAAGTTATTTTTAGGTAATTGTGAATTAATTAGCACCTAAAAAGTAATCTATTTGCCATTAAAAATCAATTATTATTGCGATTTTAAGAATTAAGATAAAAATAAACTAAATTTAGATAAATTACTATAATTCTTTATTAGTCAAGGATTTGAGTAAAGTCTTATTGACGAAATATATTTATTACGTAAAAATATTTAATATACATCAGAAAAAAATAGAAGTTTTTATTAAGCTTTTAGTCTAAACTATTAATTAAACTAAGATCTGCAAATATTCGTAATGTATTGACAGCAAACTTAAAGCACAAGTGAACTAGTAAATATCTGCAAAAAGATTGGGATAAATTTTCTTTTTGGAGTGATTTTGCTGGTGGTTCGCTGCTGTGCTGATTTTTACGTTTCACTCACACATTTTTAACAAATTAACTCATGAATTTAGAGAAGAATAGTTCTCAATTACCCTTGTTTGAGGTCGAAGAACTTAATCCGCTCTCAGAGCTTGCAATAGAAGCCCGAATTATGGAAGCTGGTGAGGAGATCATCCCTACTGGAAGTCTGTATCAAGATAGTGTGATTGATAGCCATGATCATCATCACTGTAATCAACACTGTCATCAGCACTGTCATCACCACGATCATCAACATTCAGAGGGGATTCCCTTCAACGACGATATTTTCTTCAACACCCCTGGTGCCAAGTGGTCTCAGCCTGGAGGTAGAGGTAACCCTGTTAACATTACCTACAGTTTTAATGACTTTGGTAACTTTAATGGGATTAGTGCCGAGGAAGCTGAGTTAGCCTTAGAAGAAGCCTTTGCCTTGTGGGCATCAGTAGCACCGCTAAACTTTACCGAAGTAGAGGATAATTCTGGTAATTCTCAAATTCGTATTTCTCAGGATGCTATTGATGGTCGTGGTGGTACCTTGGCATTTGCTTTCTTTCCAAGCAATGGCGATATTACCTTTGATAGCGGTGAAAACTGGACTCCTGGCACATTTCTGGAAACTGCGGTTCATGAAATAGGACACAGTCTGGGTTTAGCTCATGAAGATGGAGTTGACGCCATCTTAAATTCTTCACTTCGAGGTCGTTATAGTGGTTTGGGTAGTAGTTTCTTGCTACCAGATGATATTGCGGGAGTTCAAAACCTCTATGGCAGCGGCGTTGGTACTGTAAATGCTCTAGAAGATGATTTTTCCACTTCTGAAATAGCTGAGGGCATTAATGCTACTGAGGGGGACGACATTCTGATCGGTGACAGCGAAGTCAACCAAATTGCGGGGTTGGGTGGTAATGACTTTATAGAAGGTGGCTTTGGATTAGATATTATTGATGGTAACGAGGGGATTGATACAGTTTCCTATAGCTATAATTTAACTGGTATCACCTGGGATATGAATACCGACCAGCTTTTCTTCCAGGATGGCAGCGCGGAAACGGTTCGTAACGTAGAAAATGTGGTTGCATCCCAAGGAAATGATCGCATCACTGGCAATAGCGAAAACAATACGATTACTGGTGGTAACGGTGCCGATGTCTTTGTATTTAGCTCTTTAGATGGCAGTACTGATATCATTCGCGACTATACTATAGCGCAAGGCGATCGCATTGAGGTGGTAAGTGCTGGTTTTGGTGTAGGTGAAGTTAATTACGATGCTAATTCTGGTGGTTTGTTCTTCGAAGAGCAGCAGTTTGCTATTTTGGAAAATAGACCAGACTTTGATTCCGTATTATCTGGGCTTGTTGTCACTTAAATTTAGCAGCCTCTTGAGCTGAGTTTATTTGGTTCAAAAATTCTGAGTAACAAGCTGTTTATTGAGAGCCAATGCGGATTGATTTAGAGCAGATAGAGCAAATATAATGCTGATCTCATGTCTGTAGATTGCTCCAAATTGTCTCAAGCTAGAGGAAAATGATATCTATTTGACAAGCTGAAGTATAGCAAAATTGTAAAGGCTTAGTCTGATCATACTGGATTAAGACAGCCTAAATCACAGCTTTTCAGCTGATATAGTCATTCTAAATAGAAACCTTACGGATAAAGCTCTAAAGTTGAGCGTGGTAAATGTTGTTCCCTATTCCCTATTCCCCCGAAACAATAACGTAGAAGGATCAGGAAATTAATTAGAACGACTATAAATGTCATTTATCATTTCCCTCTTCTTTTTTACCCCATCCACCACCACCGGGAGTTTCAACAACAAAAGTATCCCCTGGCTGCATTTCTACTGTAGCAGTACTAGCTAAAGATTCAATAGCATGATCTTTTCTGATTAAATAATTTTTACCAACTTTTCCTGGGGAACCACCTTTTAAACCAAAAGGAGGAATAGTTCGATGACTTGAGAGGATACCTGCTGTCATTGATTCCAGAAAACGAATTTTTCTTACCACTCCATTTCCGCCACTGTACTTACCTTGCCCGCCGCTGTTGCCTCTAATCTCAAAGCTTTCTACCCTCACAGGATAGCGAGACTCTAATATCTCAGGATCGGTCAACAGAGAATTAGTCATGTGAGTTTGCACCGCATCAACACCATCAAAACCATCTCCTGCACCTGAACCACCACAAATTGTTTCATAATATTGATAGAGATCGTTACCAAAAGTAAAATTGTTCATCGTACCTTGAGCAGCAGCCATCATTCCCAAAGCGCCATATAAAGCATCAACAATAGTTTGAGAAGTTTCGACGTTGCCTGCAACTACCGCAGCAGGATAAGTTGGTTTGAGCATGCAGCCTTCAGGAATAATAATTTCAATTGGTTTTAGACATCCAGCATTAAGAGGAATAGGTTCATTGACCAGAGTGCGGAAAACATATAAAACTGCCGCATGAGTAACCGCAGCAGGCGCATTAAAATTACTCGCTTGCTGAGGAGAGGTACCTGTAAAATCAATAGTGGCTTGATTATGAGCGCGATCAATAATGATTTTTACTTTAATTTGAGCACCGTTATCCATTTCATAAGTAAAATCTCCATTTTGCAGCAGGGCGATCGCTTTTTTGACCGCTAACTCTGCATTATCTTGAACAAACTGCATATAAGTTTGTACGGTGGTTAAGCCATATCGGTTTACCATCTTTAATAATTCCCTTGCTCCACGATGATTTGCCGCAATTTGTGCTTTGAAGTCAGTAATGTTTTGCTGGCTATTACGAGCAGGATAAAGATGATTATGGAGTAGTTCTTTAACAGCAGCTTCTCGAAAAGTTCCTGCGCTGACTAATAAGAAATTATCAAATAAAACTCCTTCTTCTTCGATGTTAATACTGTGAGGCGGCATCGAACCTGGAGTAGTACCGCCAATATCTGCCTGGTGTCCTCTGGATGCCACGTAAAAAATTGGTTTTTGACTCCCCTCTGTTCCACCGATAAGGGAAGATGAGATAAATACTGGAGTGATTACTGTAACGTCAGGTAAATGAGTTCCGCCATTATAGGGATTGTTAGAAAGATAAACATCACCAGGTTTAATCCGATCTTTCACCTCTTCAATCAAGCCAGTTACACTAGCACTCATCGAACCTAAATGAACGGGAATATGAGGTGCGTTGGCTACTAACGAACCAGAACTGTCAAAGATGGCGCAAGAAAAATCTAATCGCTCTTTAATATTTACCGAGGCGGCAGTATTTTGCAGCACAATGCCCATCTGTTCAGCAATGAATTGGTAGAGATTTTTAAAGATTTCTAAGCTTACAGGATCGGGTTGAGATAAGGTGTTCATAATTACTCAATACAAAAATATTGTTTGCCGAAGAAGGCAGTACAATTGCTCAAATTAGCTCTTCATCTGCTAAATTACTGCTAAACGTATGTCCATGAGCATAAGTAATTGATAATTATAGTCGAGCATTTAACACTGCAAACTAAATAGTAGTTCCACAAGTAAAAAAAAGAACCAATCCATTTACGCTCATGAATACACTAACGTTATGGGATTGATTTATATCATTGATGCGAATTGCTTTGTAATTTCCTCTTTAATTAGACGAACCGTGTACTTGATAATGATTACTAGTCATATAACTTATAAAAATACTTTTTAGATCAGCTTACAGTTTCCAAAATTTATTTTTATTTTTACCATACTTCTTTACTTGGTGGTGATCGATTTTTTTTCTTTATTCATCTCCATATAAATCTAGAAAAATTAAATTTAACTATGGCAATTATTAATGATCTTATTAAATTTTTATTTCTTATTTTTTGCTCTCTTTAACAAAGATGTGGCTCTAAGATCGTACAAGATCATATAGTCTTTGAAATCAATATATCTTAGCACTTATTTAGCTTAGAGGTCAATTTTAGATGTCTAAATGCTAAAAATGTGTGTTTATATAGCTGGCTTTTTCAAAAAAATACAATCTTGTTTTACTGTCTTATTCAAATGTTTCTCTTTTCTTAAGCTATCATTTAACCAATATTAAACTGCAAGTTATATATATCACTATTTTTCTTCAAAATCTCGATAAAATCAAATATTTTTTGTCTTTTTTTCTTGAATTTAAGATGAATTTAAGAAAAAAATAGTATCTTTTTGATGTCTTTAATATTTGACGTTGCGAACGTTAATTAAAGGACAAAATATCTCGATTCAAAAGCATTACGTTATCAAACCAAACTTCCTACAACTGAAACAGAGTCGAGCTGTTTAATTAACAACCTGATGGAGAAAAATAAAAATAATGTCTCTCAATATTCTTCTAGTTAACGACGACGGAATCGAAGCAGATGGAATCGGGACTTTGTTCGATGGTCTTGTTGCCGCTGGTCACGATGTAGCAGTTGTGGCTCCCTCAGACCCACAGAGTGCCCAGGGCAGTACCTCTGGCAGACTTGATGCCATAACCAGTTCCTTCACGATTGAAGAGTCTGAAGAATTTGGTTTCAGTAGTTTTGCCGTTGACGCCGCAGTAGTGCCAACAGTTTTGACAGGACTTGAACTAGCTGAACTCGGCGCGATCTTCCCAGAGGAAGAGATTGACGTTGTGATTTCAGGTACGAACGAAGGTGAGAACATCGGCACGAGTAATAATATTTCAGGTACGGTCAACGGCGCAGTTGCCGCTTTGTTTGAAGGTTTACCCGCGATCGCAGTTTCGGCGGCCGACGATGAAAATCCTGAGCTTGCTTTCGAGCGTTCGGCAGGGTTCGTCGTCGAAGTACTTGAAGAGTTAGATAGCTCGCGGGCTGAAGGTGCGCCCCTCCTGCCAGAGGGCATCGGACTATCAATCAACGTGCCAGAATCGGTAACCCTCGATGGCGTAGCAATGACCCTAATTGACGAAGAGGTCACTGCCATGTTTCCCATCGTTTCAGAACCCGATGCGACAGAGTTAGAGCCACCAGGCTCGCCTGGCACACCAAGCGAATTCTTTGAGATTCCAGATGCTGAAGATCCATTTTTTCTCGGGTCAGAGTTTATTCCCGTTGAGGAGTCTTCTGGTAACGCAATTTCTGAAGGCGCGCAGTTTTTGCTTGATCGGATCACCGTGTCGGCGATCGACGGAAACTGGTTCTCTTCAGAGTCTGAACGAGCAACCCTTGAGGCGCGTCTTACCGACGTTTTTAATGGCGAGGACGATTCCGATGTCGCTCTTGATGTCCTGCTAATAAACGACGACGGTTTTGATTCTCTAGGTCTGATCGCGCAACGAGATGCACTGCTTGAGGCAGGTCATAACGTCACGGTTGTCACTCCTCTAGTCGATCAAAGCTTTGAAGGTAGCGCACTGACAATTTTTGGACCTTGGGCGGCACAGGAGTTTGAGCCTGGCAGTTTCGCCGTCAACGCGACACCAAACACAACCCTATCCAGCGGACTGGAAGTGCTGCTGCCAGAAGTATTTATGGAGGATGCACCAGATCTCGTTGTCTCTGGGGTTGGTGCTGGTTCCAGCACTGGCATATCAGCCAACACGTCAGCAACTCTCGCCCCAGTGGTGACCTCCATCTTCGATAACGACATTCCCGCGATCGCCGTTTCCGCCGAGCTGCCGTCTCCCTTTGAAAGCATAGAAGGAGTGTTTGAGAGCGCAGCAGCGATCGCAACTGAGGTGATTGACTCATTGTTGGTGACAGCACCCAGCGATGGAGACTTTCTCACAGGAGACAGTGGACTCAACATCAACGTTCCAGTCGGCGGCAGTCTCGAAGACATCGCCTTCACCAAGCTCGAAGAGACAACCGCCCTTGATACTGGCGTAGAGCTACTCCCATTCCCAGGCAACACAGATACTTTCGGCTTTACGTTCGAGGAGTCAGCCCTTTCTGACGATCCTAATAGTGAGGGTGTCAACTTCCTTGCGGATCGGGTTACTATTACCCCTCTCGACGGCAACTACAATGCTGGTTTGGTAGATACTCAAACCATTGCCGATATTTTAGGACTCGAATTCGGCAATCCCACCGTGTTTGACGAGGCATCAACGAGTATTGGTAGCAGTCTACCAGGAGCTCCAGGAGCGGACGCTCTTGCTGCATAGCTATGAGTTCTAGTGGGTGAGAAGTTTCTACCTACTAGAACCGAAAACACTTTCATGAATAAATCGATCAAGATTTGTCAAAATTTCGCAGTTAACAGAATAATAATCCTTTATCAGTCCGTACTCCATAATTCAAAAACAAACAACAGATATGATGAAACTGAATTTAGTTATTGACAATCTTATTTAAAATCAAATAATTGCGATCGCTTACCGTAGCCTGCCAATTGGGTTCAACAACTACCGTGCCAATCCGATCCACAATAATGGCGACTCCAGAAATGGAATCTTCTGGCTGTAGATCTTCTCGACGATATACACTAGCATCATGCCATTGATTTTCGGTAAATACAGAAACTATCTCGATTAATGGTGGCGGTATGAAAGCAGAACGAGCAATTATCGGTTCTTGAGGCGTATCCGTGTGTTGAATTAATTCCACGCTGACGGACTCAATTATCAACTCCGTTTCTGGCTGAATAAAACCATAACGAGTTTGATGCTCGCGGGCAAAATTCTCGATCATCACTTGCAGATCGCTGGCAAAATCAAGAGTAAGAGTAGAATTAGAACCTGCATATTTGAGATTTACTTTTCTGATAATTTTTCCTTGGCGATCGCGGCTTGATTTTTCAATTACCTGTTCTGTTAATGAGCTAAAAATTGACTCTAACTGCGGCATTGTCTCAAGAGCTAAAGACATTTCTACTGAATTAACTACAGTAGTACTAATATCGGCTAACCCAATTCCATATGCCGAAAGCACTCCTGCATAGGGATGAATCAAGATTTGCTTGATACCTAAAGTGTCCGCAACCAAACAAGCTACCTGTCCTGCGGCACCACCAAAACAGCAGAGTACATAGCGAGTGACATCATAACCTCTTTGCAGACTAATCTTTTTGATCGCATTTGCCATATTCTCTACAGCGATCGCCATAAAACCAGATGCTACCTGTTCGAGTGTGCGATTATCCCCTGTGGCAGTAGCTATTACCTTCGCCAGTTGCTTAAACTTGGTAACAACAATTTCTTGATCTAAAGATAGATTGCCATCTCGACCAAAAACTTGAGGAAAGTATTGCGGCTGTATTTTGCCTAACATCACGTTGGCATCAGTAACAGTTAACTCCCCTCCGCGACGATAGCAAGCAGGACCAGGATTTGACCCCGCAGATTTAGGACCAACACGATAACAACTACCATCGAAAGTCAGAATTGATCCACCTCCTGCGGCAATAGTATGAATTGCCAAAACAGGCACCCGCATTCTAACTCCCGCAATTTCTGAATCTAGTTCTCGCTCATATTTCCCCGCATAATGCGCTACATCTGTACTTGTACCGCCCATATCAAAGGTAATAATCTGATCAAATCCCTCTCTCTGGCTAGTTTTAACCGCACCGACTATGCCTCCGGCAGGACCACTAAGAATACTATCTTTCCCTTGAAAGTTTTCAGCAGAAACCAAGCCTCCATCTGATTTCATAAACATCAATTCAGTATTGGGTAATTGATTAGCGATGCAATCAATGTAGCGACGTAAAATTGGGGTAAGATAAGCATCTACTACGGTAGTATCTCCTCGACTAACTAATTTCATTAACGGACTTATCTGATGGGAGAGCGATATCTGCGTAAATCCAATTTCAAGAGCGATTTCTGCTATCTGTAGTTCATGCTGAGTATAACGATAGCTATGCATTAATGCTATGGCACAGCATTGTATTCCAGTATCGAAAATAGCCTGTAAATCTTGTTTTACTTGTCGTCTATCTATGGGCTTTAACTCATTTCCCTGAGCATCGTATCTTGCATCAATCTCCACCACAGATTCATAAAGCATGCTGGGGAGAATAATTTCACGAGCAAAAATATCAGGACGATTTTGATAGCCGATTCGCAACGCATCTTTAAACCCTTTCGTGATTAATAATACTAAGCGATCGCCTTTTCTTTCAAGCAGTGCATTAGTGGCTACCGTGGTTCCCATTTTGACCACTTCTATCTGTTCTGTTGGAATGGGTTCATTATGAGAAATACCCATTAAATCTCGAATCCCTTGGATCGCTGCATCTTGGTACTGTTCGGGATTTTCTGAAAGCAACTTATGAACCATAATTTGATTTTGAGGAGTTTTGGCGACTAAATCGGTAAAGGTGCCACCGCGATCAATATAAAATTGCCAACCTGCTGTAGAATTCATGTTGTTTGACACCATAGTATTGGGCAGGATAATCCTCAATTCTCTCTTCCCTATCAACCATAGCGACAATTTTGGCGATTTTAACCAAGACCCTCATAGGGTTTTCTCTATAGACGAGTCACAACATCTACAACAGTGACTATCAAACCCAATCCATTTCAGATACAATTGTCTGTGGTCATCAGTCATCAATCACCAATCACATTTCTTCTATTGCTTGTTAGTACTCTAACCGAAGGCTGTTCAATGTTTATTGATATGTTTGGTTTTATTAATTTGAATAAGCCTGTTGATTTTACTTCTCATGATTGTGTTGCTAAGCTACGCAAACTGCTCAACACTAAGAAGATTGGACATGGTGGTACTCTCGACCCCGCTGCTACAGGAGTTTTACCCATAGCCGTAGGTAAAGCAACCAGACTACTACAATTTTTGCCTACCCCCAAAGCCTATCGTGCGCGGATTCGTCTGGGAGTTACCACCACAACTGATGATTTAGAGGGAGATGTTATTCACAGTATCCCTCAGGTTAAACTTGCCAAAGATCAAGTTTTAGACAGCTTAAATAGCTTTCTTGGCATCATTGAACAAGTCCCTCCGATATACAGCGCGATTAAGAAAAACGGGAAGAAACTATATGAACTGGCAAGAAAAGGAGAAAAGGTAACAGTAGAACCCCGAACTGTAAACATCAGTAAAATTGAACTGCTCAATATCTATGAAACAGAATTTTATGAATTAGAAGTAGAGATTCACTGTAGTGCTGGTACTTATATTAGGGCGATCTCCCGAGATTTAGGGGCAAAGTTAGAAGTTGGGGGAACTTTAGCCAACTTAATCCGTACTGAAAGCTGTGGAATGAATCTGCAAGACAGCATTACCTTTGCCGATATCGAACAAAAATTACAGCAGGAAACTTTTGAACTGATCAAACCCAGTTCGATTTTAAGTCATTTAGATTATGTAACCCTAACCAGTGAAGACTCTCGACGCTGGTGCCAAGGACAATTGGTAGATCTGAACCAGGCGCTAACTATTAATCGAGAAATATTTGTACATAGTCCAGAGCATTATTTAGTAACTTATGCTGAAGATCTCACTTTTTTGGGGATCAGCATTTTATATCAACGTCAAGAAACACTTAAACTTAAGCCAAAAATAGTTTGCTAGGATTATCTTTATCTTTGTTTTGTTGACTGTGGGGCATAAACTATGTAAATGATATACTTGTTAATCATTGTTTATGGCTTAAATCATTCTCATACTTAAGTCTAACCAATGAGATCTCGTGATCGGTGCGCTACTAGATATATAGTCAACTCCAGTTTCTGCCACTGCTCTAACGCTTTCTAAAGTAACATTGCCTGATCCTTCGATTCTAACTCTAGGATTTGTCTGGCGAATTATTTTCACCGCTTTAGCCATTGTTTGAAGCGGCATATTATCCAACATAATAATATCTGCACCATGAGCTAATGCTTGCTCAACTTCATCTAGGTTGGTCGTCTCTACTTCTATATTAAGAGGATAAGGAACATTCTTCCTCACCAGTGCGATCGCTGATTTAATTCCACCCACTGCTTTGATGTGATTATCTTTAATCATTACTGCATCGTCTAACCCCATGCGATGATTAGCTGCTCCGCCGATTCGCGTGGCGTATTTTTCTAATACTCTTAAGCCAGGGGTAGTTTTTCTGGTATCTACCAACTTGGTGGGCAAATCTCCAATCTTATTCACATAACTACGAGTTACAGTAGCAATTCCGCTCAGACGCATCGCTAAGTTCAATGCTACTCTCTCTCCCGTCAATAATGCTGACCTGCTTCCTTCTATGTTGGCAATCTTTGTTCCTGACTGACAAAAATCTCCTTCTTCTACAGCGAGGCTAAATTTAGCATCTTGATCTAGTAACTCAAAAACTCTGGCTGCAATTGCTAATCCAGCGATTACACCATCTTCCTTCAGAATCCAGATTGCTTGATTAGCTTCGATTTTATTGCCGAACAATGCTTGAGTGGTGAAGTCGCCCCTGCCGATATCTTCTAACAACCAATCTTGTAGCAGGCGATCAATAATCATGAAGGAAGGTAAATTAATCATGGAAATTTTTTTGCTTAATTTGAAAAATAATTTAAATGTTTTAACACTATAGCTGGCAGAGCTTGACAGGAGATTGTGAATTAAGGAATAAGCCAAAATAAAAAAAGTTTTGGTTAAGGGGTTGACTTTTAGAATCAGGTTACCTATATTGGTAAATGCGCGGTTGAGAGACGCAAGTCCCCCAGCAGCGGACAGAACCTAGACAATACAATAGTTTGACGGTTTTTTAAACACACAGCTTTTTGGATAAAAAACAATAAAAATCCAACCCAAGTGA
>JBCDEP010000044.1:0-39750 GCA_039179675.1 Cyanobacteria bacterium P01_G01_bin.67 | reverse complement strand
CTGTAACTTACACATAAATGTCTAAGTTTAAGGCATTTATATTTTACTAATAGTGAAATAATATTTTTTTATTTCCGAGACTTATATTGAGTATTTAATAGTTAGATTAATTAGCATCTTTTACTATTTTTCCGTAATACCCAGAAAATAAGCTCAAAAAGATTTTTTTCCCCTTTTGTCGCAATTTAACTAAATTAAATTACCTTTTTCAGGAGAAGTAGCATGAAAACCACCGATTTCTTAAACCAATATGTCAATGGGAGGCGTAATTTTCAAAATATTAAAATATGCGATCGCTATTTCAGCTGGCAAGATTTAAGAGCGATCGATTTAAGTTACGCCGACTGTAGCCTGTCGGTTTTGGCAGGTGTCAACTTGACTGCCGCTTATCTGGTTGAAACAAATTTCTCTCGGGCTGATTTGACCGCTGCTAATCTCTTCCATGCCAACCTTTGTGGTGCTGACTTGAGCATTGCAGATTTGCGAGGTGCTAGCTTGGTGAAAGCGAACTTACTAGGAGCGAATTTACGCTGTGCGAGTCTAACAGGGGCAGATTTGAGCGGAGCAATCATGCCTGATGGCACCATAATGCCTAGCAACATCATCTTACCTCAGAGAAAGGCATTAGAGTTGGTAAAACAGTTTGATTAGCCGCAATACTCCCTGTTAAGATTTTTTGGGCGTTCTAAGTTATCAATCCGAATCACATCATAATTGATACCAAGAATCAATCTACTAATTTCATTGGGCTGATTGTTGATTGAGCTTATCAGAGTCTATGTTCAAAAATCGGCGTTGCACAATGAATAGATGATTAATCAAAAATTGGTATGAACCAATACTTAGAATAGTAAGTTAAAAGTTTGATTGAGGCTTCAAGCATCTCAAGAGACTTAGAGTAACAAATAGATAACTGGTACTCGTAGATTAATTTGTAGTTATCATTTTAAAATCTATTCCCATTCTGCAAAAATCTTTTTAATTTGAGCGATCGCTTTATCCGCAGCTTCTTCGGGAGATATTTTATTTAAGGCAATGCTATTTAGGGCTTGACCCCATAAATTTTCTTCTAAAACCGAGCTATAAATAGGATCTTGAACTGAATAAAACAATCTTGTTTGACCTTCATTGGTTAGAGTTTTGGTTGCAGTTGAAATATGAAGATCTTGAGAGTTTGTCCAAAAAGAATCTTTGGTTACTGTTGTTAAGGCTGGTAAATATCTTCCGCCAGCACTTTTGAGATAGTTATTAATAATTTCTGGTTGAATAAAATAGATCAGAAACTCTTTCGCTATTTGTTTATTTTTAGCTTCTGCGAGAATTACCGCCTGTCTAACAGATACAATGTGCCTCATAGGATTTCCATCAGGTTTATTGGGAAATTCCATCGTCCCTAAATCCTTGGCATAAACTTCTTGATCTTCAAGTAGGGCGGTTGCAATAGAAAGGGTCGGATTAGGTGTCATTAATACGTTACGATTGAGAAATTCTCGATTGTTATCAGGGTCTAGCCAAGTTAATGCGCTTGGCGGCACATAGCCCTGCTGAAAAAATTCGCTGTACCATTTCAAGCAGTCAATAATACCTTGACGTACATTTGGGTTATCGACAGTTAGCTTATTCTCGGCATCCAGTATGGTTACATTGTACGCTTCCAAGATTTGCTCGAATAAATAATATGTGTCCGATGCTTTAACAGAAAAAGGTAGACCCAAAGCATATACATTTACATTTTGCTGTTTTTCCTGCTGAAATTTACTCTGTGCTTCCTGCCAAAATTGCCAAAATTCATCCCAACTACGGGGAATATCACTAGCTTCTTTGCCAATACCTGCTAATAAATCTTTCCAGTAAAAAATATGAATAGTGCCTTGATGTAGGGGAACACTATAGTAACTAAGCTTCTTGGCAATATTGTTATATAAATAGGCAGCTTTCTTGGCAGCACTAGTGTAAAATTGCTCTACAGGTTCGATTACTTCTGAAACATCTTCTAGCTTACCCTGCCAAGCTAACAAGGGATATTCAGCACGGCTGGAAAATAAGATATCAGGAGGATTACCTGCCTGTATAGCTCTTCGAGTTTTCTGAGCTATATCATCTGCCTTATAAAATTTTATTTTTGCTTTTTCGCCACTTTCTTGCTGCCAATTGCTAACAATTTGTTGCAGGATTTCATCTTCTTGAATGTTGTATCCTTTATCCCACCATATTTGTAAAACATTAGTTTCAGATGGTGATTTTGTCACTTCGTCATTTTGTAATCGAGTATCTGAGTTACATCCAACAGCTAGTAAGATAGTGGCGATTGCCAGAACCAAACAACTCATAAGTTTTTTGAACATGACTTCTCTAATTAATTACATGATGACGTTATCTAATCATCTTTCAGTTACGATTATGTTATTTTGTACCTGTTAACTATTCGATCTAATAAAAATCTTAATGGGCTAGCAATTCTATTTAATGTTTTAATTTTGTGAATTGTCGAAAATCAAAGCATTAGGAATCAATTCTTGTGCTTCGATACGCTTAAACAATTTTTGATCGGGTGAATAAATTTGCTGTAATTTACCTGGGGATTCCTGTTGCGGTTGATTTAAAGTATCAGGATAAAGGGTATAGTCAAGTACTAATGTACCACCAACTTCTCAAGCAGCTTCAAATACTAGTCCACCATCTGTTTCAGAATGTCAAAGCTGTCGTTGAACTGACATCAAGCGCAATAATATAGCCATATATTGGTTTGTTGATTGAGCTTGAGAGTCCATGTTTGAAAAACTATTGTGTTACTGTGCTTCGGTCATCAAGCAGTTAACGATCTGCATCGTTACCTTCTCTCTAGCTATTGCCTGTCATTCCGATACTCAATTACAAACTGAGACAATAGAATCAACACGCTCACCATTTGAAACCAATATTCTACGTATTTGGTGGGACAAAGGTTATTATCCTGAAGAGGATGAAGCGCTACGTAATGTGGTCAATAATTGGATGGAACAAACTAACAATCAGGTTAAGCTGTCTTTCTATACCAATGATGAACTGTCCCACAAAACCCAAAGAGCAATTCAAGCTGGCGATCCGCCCGATATTCTGATGAATGATGGTGGAGATCGTACGATTGGCTCACTAGCTTGGAAGGGTAAACTGGCTGATGTTTCGGCAGTGATTGAGCCTGTAAAGAATATTTATGATGACACTATCTTATCGAGTGTTTATTTATACAATCAGGTTGAACAGAAACAAAGTTACTATGCTATCCCAATTCACGTCAGCATTCCTCACATCTTTTATTGGCGGGATCTATTGGAACAAATAGATCGAAGCGATCGCGATATTCCTCAAGATTGGGATGGTTTTTGGAACTTTTGGCAACAAGCGCAGCAAGATTTGCAATCTGAAATGGGGAAGGAAATTTATGGTATTGGTCTACCCTTGTCTGAGGCAGCGGTAGATACTTACGAAATTTTTGAGCAGATTCTAGAAGCTTATGATGTAGTAATCATCGATTCTGAGGGCAATTTGCAGCTAGACAGATCAGAAGTACGGCAGGGCATTATCAATTGCTTAACCTGGTATGCTGGATTTTATCTTCAGGGTTACGTCCCACCAAAAGCCGTTAATTGGCTCAACCCCGATAATAATCGGAGCTTACTCAACTATCAAGTAGTCATGACCCCTAACAATTCTCTCTCGATTCCTGCGGCATTGGGGAGAGATTCCGAGGAGTATCAAACCAAATTAGTAACTGCCGCCTATCCCAAAAAACCTAGTGGCAAACCAATGAAATATATCGCTTTGGTGAGGCAAGCAATCATTTTAAATGATGCTCCCAATCAAAAATTAGCGCAAGAGTTTTTATCCTATTTTATTCAGCCTGAAATCATTAGTGATTATCTCAAAGCAGCAGGGGGTCGTTTTTTTCCTGTTAACAATCAATCATGGTCAGATCCTTTTTGGACAGACCCCGCCGATCCCCATATTTCCACTGCTGCCAAACCATTTCTCAATCAGCAAACGAGACTTCCCAATACAGCTTTACATCCCGCATATAGCCTGGTATTACAACAAGGCATTTGGGGGCAAGCGTTAAATCGGATTGTGGTAGATGGCATCTCAACAGAAACAGCCGCAGACGAGGCGATCGCTCAAATTAAGATAATCTTTAGTCAATGGGAATAGTGATCTCCTGGGTGTTGCCAGAAGCTAAGAGAAAAAATAATTAAAGGTTTACAATGTCAAAGCTGTCGTTGAACCGACATCAAGCGCAATAATATAGCCATATATTGGTTTGTTGATTGAGCTTGAGAGTCCATGTATGAAAAACTATTGTGTTACTATGCTTCGGTCATCAAGCAGTTAACGATCTGCATGGTTACCCTCTTTTTAGCTATTGCCTGTCATTCAGATACTCAACTACAAACTGAGGTAATAGAATCACCACGCTCACCATTTGAAACCAATATTCTCCGCATTTGGTGGGACAAAGGTTATTATCCTGAAGAGGACGAGGCACTACGCAATTTAGTAAACAACTGGATTCAGCAAACCAATAATCCAGTTAAGCTGTCTTTCTACACCCATGATGAATTATCCCAAAAAGCGCAAAGAGCTATCCAAGCAGGTGATCCTCCCGATATTTTGATGAATGATGGTGGCGAACGCACTATTGCCTCCCTCGCCAGGCAAGGCAAGCTGGCAGACGTTGCAGAAATTATCGAGCCGATCAAAAACATTTATAATGAAACCATCTTATCGAGCGTCTGTTTATACAACCAGGCGGAACAAAAACAAAGTTATTATGCTGTCCCGATTCACGTCAGCATTCCCCACATTTTTTATTGGCATAATTTACTACAGCAAATTGGCAAAAGCAATCTCGATCTTCCTCAAGATTGGGAAGGCTTCTGGGAGTTTTGGCAGCAGGCGCAGCAAGATTTACAATCTGTTAGAGAGGGGAAAATTTATGGTATTGGATTACCCTTGTCCGTGGCAGCGATGGATACCTACAAAGTTTTTGAGCAGATTTTGGAAGCTTATGATGTCAAGATTATCGATGGGTCGGGTAATCTGCTGTTAGATCTACCAGAAGTGCGTTTGGGTATTATTAATTGTTTGAACTGGTATTCGGGGCTTTATCTCCAGGGTTATATTCCCCCAGGTGCCGTCAATTGGCTTAATCCTGATAACAACCGTAGTTTGCTCAACTACCAGGTTATGATGACTTCCAACAATACGCTCTCGATTCCCGCGGCATTGGACGGTGACTCCCAAGAATATCAAACTGAACTAGTGACCGCAGCCTATCCTAATAAACCCAGTGGCGAACCAATGAACTATGTTGCTTTTCCTGGATATGCAATTATTCCCCAAAATGCTCTCAATCAACAACTAGCTCAAGAGTTTTTAGCTTATTTTATTCAGCCTGAAATCATTGGTGATTATCTCAAAGCAGCAGGGGGTCGTTTTTTTCCTGTTAACAATCAATCATGGTCAGATCCTTTTTGGACAGACCCCGCCGACCCTCACATTTCCACTGCCGCCAAACCATTTTTCAATCAGCAAACTAGACTTCCCAATACAGCTTTAAATCCCGCATATAGTGTGGTATTACAGCAGGGCATTTGGGGGCAGGCGCTAAATCGGATTGTGGTAGATGGCATCTCAACAGAAACAGCCGCAGATGAGGCGATCGCCCAAATCAAAGCAATTTTCGCTGCCTGGGAGTAATAATCTCCTCATCAATTTAGCAACGCTCTAAAAGCTCTTGTCTCAAGCGATAAATAATTGTATTCGGTTCTACTTGAGAGAGAATCTGTTTGATCAAGGTAGAAGCGCCCATTTCCCCCCAGGTACAGCCCTGTTCAAGATATATCTGTGCGACTCGACCAATGACAAAAGTTCCATATGCGGCGATCGCCCCTTGGGCGGTAGCAGTACCTAAATATGCTGTAATTGCCCCTGAACTATCAAAACCACTAGAGAGGACGGCACCACTTTTACCAACGCCTAAAAAGAAGCTGCTACCAACTTCCCCGAGTAATAAGCCGCCTGAACTAGCGATAATCCGCCTCAAAAGATTACTTGCTTCATAAGTAGTAATCGGTAAGCCATATAGTTTGGATAAAGCCCTAATTAGAGCTAAATCCGCCACCAACCCACCAACTAAATCAAGAACAATAATAGGGTTACAGGCAACGGCAATCGCTTTATAGCGCGCATACTTATTGATAATTTGCTCAGCTTCTGACTCACGGAGGGAGATCGTTTTCTGGGCAATATTCAACTCAGCATCTCTCGCTTGGACGAGAGCATTCAATGCTAGCAAAGATTTTCCTTCCTGCTGTAGAATCTGCGCCAAGGCTTCTTTTAATGATTCAATTTGTGGCTCAGGATATTCCCAAGTATGAGATACGCTACCATCCGCTGCTTCGATTCTCACCTGAATCGGTTGGGGTTTAGCCGCCACCGTGACAATTTCGTGGGGAGCAATAATATCGGCTAAATTACCTCCGCTATGGGCGGCATTGAGTTTTTGCAGCTGTTGATAGATTTTTTGCTGATCTTGTTCGGGATAAAGATCAATTTTATTAAAAACTAAAATTAAAGGCTTTTGAGTACTTCTTAGCTCACATAACGCCTCATACTCAGTCCGCGTAATATCCCCCGCCACCACAAATAAAATCAAGTCGGATTTTTGAGCAATGGAACGCGCCATTGTGGCTCTAGTTTCCCCCGCCACCTCATCTAAACCAGGAGTATCGATCAGTTCAGCATTTAGACTATCCTTAGGGAAAGGATTCCACTGCAAAATAGTCAAAGATTGTGTCACACCATGAAGGGGTCCTGTCGCGACAACTTCTTCTTCTAATAGGGCGTTAATTAGAGATGATTTACCACAGCTGACTAAGCCAAAAGTACTTATACGAATTGCCTTACGCTCTAGTCTGCCCAAAGCATTTTGCAGAGATTGCAAGTCGGGTTTAACCGCAGTTTGCAGGCGATCGCTCGGAGGGGAACTTCCATGACGACGAAAGCGAGAATACCAAGAAATTGCCTGTTGCAGGCTAGCATTCGCCTGATTCAATTGAGCTTCCTGGGTCGATGTTTGATTACTCACAGTTAATGTCTACATCCCAATAATAAGTTATGGACTGTTTTAATCTAACTTAGGCTATAGGCTATTTATTTTTGGTGGCTAGATCTAAAGCTCCTTTGGGATAAGCAATTCGTTTATGATTAAATTGCTCCCAAACCCGCACAAATACCTCAGCAATTACGGGCAATTCATCATAACTCAAGCCGCTATCAATTAGCTGTCGGTCTTGCCACCGAGATTTAAAAATCTTTTGCACCGTAGCCAGAGCTTGTTTGGGGGTAGCATCCATCAGCGATCGCAATGCCGCCTCACAACCATCAGCCAACATCATAATACCAGCCTCCCGAGATTGAGGAACTGGTCCCACATACCGAAAGTCTTCTTCTGCCACTGTGGTTCCTTGAGCCTCCGCTTGTTGTTTTGCCTGATAATAAAAATAAGCAATCAGCAGGGTTCCTTGGTGTTCAGGAATAAAATCACGAATTGCTTTAGGCAAGCCATATTTGCGTGCCATAACCAACCCTTCAGTAACGTGTTTTTTGATTATTTCTGCACTTACCCAGGGATCATTGATCTCGTCATGTTTATTAGGACCGCCCATTTGGTTTTCGATAAATCCCAAGGGATCGTGCATTTTGCCAATATCATGATATAAAGTTCCTGCCCTGACTAATTCTACGTTGCAGTTAAGTTCCCTTGCCGCTGCCTCTGCGAGAGATGCCACAAACATGGTGTGTTGAAAAGTCCCAGGAGCTTCCGTTGCCAGTCTCTTTAATAAAGGTAAATTAGGGTTAGATAGCTCTGCCAAACGGATCGGCGTAATTAAGTCAAAGCCCCGTTCTAAATAGGGAGAAATGCCAATAGCCACTACAATCCAGGCTATGCCAAATAAACCACAAACAATCGCATCGGGCAAAATTGCTGACCAAATCGTCGCAGGACTGGCACTGAGAATTAAGTTAATGATCAAATAAACAGCTATTTGACATAAGCCCACTGCAATTCCTAACTTTGCGATCATCTCCCGCGATCGCAATCTTCCGGCAAAAATAGCGGTAATCATGCCCCCCACCAAGCCTGCTAAAAGATAAGTAGAACCTAATGCCTGATTGCTAAACATTACTAAACCCGTAACCAAACCAACCTCGCAAATTGCGATCGCAGGAGTATAAAAACTGCTGATTAATAATCCAATAGCAGGCAAGCTAGTATAGGGTACTTCAAAAACGCTTAACAAAGGTGCGCTTAAACCAAGCAGACATAACACTAGGTAGTCTCGATGACGAATGGAAGCATAAATTTTTCTTTGAACCAGCAAAAAGAAACCGACAATTGCACTGACAAAGATTGCTGAAAGTCTTAATCCCGACCAGTTGATTCCTCGCTGACTGAGTTGAAATCCATCCAGCAGGACAAAATCTGTCTGGGTAATTCTTGCTCCCTCTTCGACAATTACTTCTCCCTGTTCCACCTCGACTACAACTGAGTTGATTGCCATCGCCGCTTTTTCAGCAATATTGCGGGTCGCTTCTTTATCTTCTTCTAAATTGGGTTTTAAAGTTCCTAGCAGTAAATTACTCGCTAAGCGCTCAGTGACATTAGGAATTTCAGGGTTTAGTTGCGCTGTCACGGCTTGCTCTAATAAATTTGAAGGTATTCCCAATGGGATGCCCTGGGTTAAAATACGCTCAGCAGCCAATAGAATCGTACTTTTAGTAGCTTTCCACTCATTTTCAGTTAAATCCAAGAGTATGATTAACTCTTTGTCATCTAGACGTTCAATTTTCTGTTGTTCTAGATTTTTCCAGGCTTGAGCATAGCGATAACGAGTCAGAGTAATTTGGGCAATGAGAGTATTAAAATCAGTCTCGGAGGTTTTTGCCCGATAAGCCAATAACTCTGAGGCAACTTTTTGCAAGCCAATATTAAAGTCGGGACTTTTTTCCAGAGATAGGCTGCTGTTGCTTTCTGTTTCCAAAGACTGCGATCGCATATTTTGAGCCACTGAAGCTAAAACTGCTTTGAATTCAGCTTCAGGACAAAACCGAATATATTTTTGGCTTGGCAACGACAACGCTTCTTGACTGGTGAAGGGGAATGGCGCCGTTTTTTTTCTGAGTTCGTCAATGCTATCTACAAATAAACCAAGCTTACGTTCAATTTCTGTGGTTAACTCTTCATTGTGCTTCAGAATCGGCACAATTCCTGTTTGGACTTCTTTGCGCTTTTCTAAAGTAGTTTTGGTGTCTTCAAATTTAGCTGTGTAGGGAGCTTTGATTGTTAAAGGAGAAATTTTACCAACGGTCAATTGGGGCTGATTGTAAAAGCGATAACCGACAACCCCAGTGATGGCAATGATGCTGATCATTAGCATCAGCAAAAAATCTCTGAGCTTAGTTTGATGATTTTTTCTTCTTGACTGACCAAAACTAGAGTTCCCAGAGGACTTTTTGGTTTTGCTTCTCCCTAACCCCGAACCCCACCAAAAAAACCTGTGGTGTTGGTATCTGTAACGCCATCCCTCAATTTTCTGGAGCAGTGAATGCCAACTTTTCATCATAGGTGAGGATTGTGATCAGCTATAAAATGCCTTGTCTAATTTTAGCCAACGTTATGCCAACCGAAAAACAATGCTTAATTCTGTTTCTCAACAGATTACCGAATTGTCTGGCGGTATAATATCCAAGAATGAGATCAAGAAATAATCCCTAAATCTCGTTATTAGTCTTTAATCAAATATCAAGTATAAATTCCGTCTCAGATTCACGCCAAACTTGGCTAAAACCAAAGCGATTATTGAGAGATTATGTTTAATGTTTTACGGGGCTGAATCATCGAAGAAGCAGCGACAGCATCAATTTTCTGGTTATATGACTCCTGATTATGATTAATTGAATAAATTCCTAGCCAAGTTTGGAATAGTTCTCGCAATGCCAGATTTTCTGAGTCATAGTTGGGAGCTTGAATAATTATTGTCCGCCAATTCCCAGGAATTCCTGCTATCCCATTATATGCTCCAGACAAGGTACCTGTAAGAGTAGTTGTTAATTCTGCTATGGGGGAATCAATACTTGCAGCTCTGAGAATCGATAGCTTAAAGTCTTGGGGCGTAGTAATAACACAGTACCAAGATAAAGCGATCGCCTGTTGTCGTAGATTATCATCTGTTGATAATTCTTCTAACGTTTGCTGCAAACCAACACCATTCTTGGCATTTTGGGCTACCAA
The DNA here is from genome assembly GCA_039179675.1 of Cyanobacteria bacterium P01_G01_bin.67. GTDB lineage: Bacteria > Cyanobacteriota > Cyanobacteriia > Cyanobacteriales > Xenococcaceae > Waterburya. The sequence goes on along the minus strand of JBCDEP010000044.1, from coordinate 29,420 downwards.
CAGCAGTTTATTAATCAGCAGTGACTCTCTGATTTGCAGCTGTTTTCTGGTCTGCTCAACTGCGAGAGCAAAGTCCAATTGGCTTGGTTCGTTGCTTAAGATTAGCTGGATTAAATAATTCCACACCAATAAATCTGGGTCGATACTACTCTGAGATGGAATATTCGCTGATTTTAAATCATCACCTGCGCCACTAATTATTGGAGATAAGTTGGAAAGTAAGTGTTGATGGTCTTCTTCTAAAAAGATCAACGACAATAGCAGTAATGGATGAAGGTTCTTTTTAATTAATTCAAGTGGATGGGAATCGATACTATAGTCTGGGACGAATTGTGAGTTTACGGTCGAGGATTGATCTTGTTCTAAACTATGTTGAGCCTTAGTAGTTGCTGTCTCTGGCTGTAATTGGAGATTATCGCCTACTACCCCTACTCTTTGCAGTAGTATCCTCGCGATCTGCTTTCGTTCTAAAATCCAAGTTTGAGATGGGAAATTAATGGCACCATTAGACTTCTCCTTAAATTTTTGGTTAACTACTGCTTGTCCGATAACACCGCCCAACCACATGCCTTCAAATCGCTCAAAAGTTTGATGTTTCACTTTCATTCTGCCCAGGATTAGCTGGTGTCTTAATTGCTAAAACTAAATATAATAGACGCAGCAGTTAACCATAGTTACTCTACATACACAGGATAAATGTTAGTTACCACCACCGACACCATTCAAAATCAATCAATTAGCACTTATTTAGGAGTTGTGACTGCGGAAGTAGTATATGGAACCAATGTTTTGCGAGATTTTTTTGCAGGAATCCGAGATGCCATTGGTGGTCGAACAGGAAGCTACGAAAAAGTTTTTGAAAAAGGGCAACAAAAAGCGATCGATGAACTAATTCTGCGAGCCGAGAAACTAAATGCTGATGCGGTGATCGGGATTGAAATCGATACTGGAACAATCAACGTCGATGACAAAGGAGTTCTGCTACTAATAACTGCCACGGGAACAGCCGTAAAATTAGGATGATTTTTCCTGAGCAATTGAAATAATTGGGACTCATTTACTAACCAGTAACTTAAACTACAATCAAGACTGTTTCCTTGACTGAGCCTAAATTATGCTGTCCTCAGATACCAACTTACCCCATCCGCCAACTTTCCCGATTTTAGATCTTCACATACATTTGCTTGAAAACTATACAGAATGGCTGGTAGTTAGACTTCAGCATCAAATCGGCACTCATGTGGTTACCCTCAATGCTGAGATGAGTATGATGGCACAGGAAAATCCAGCCCTAAATCAGGCGATCTCTGCTGCCGATCTGATAATTCCTGATGGTGCAGGCATCATTGTCTATATGCGTTTACGGGGTCGCAAACATCAGCGTTGTCCTGGGATTGAGCTGGCGGCATCATTAATTGAATATATGGGAAAATCCACTGAAGCTAACTCCTTGTGTTTCTTCGGTGGCAGTCCTGGTATTGCCCAGCTGGCAGCGGTCGCTTGGCAACAACAATTCCCTAATCTTTCGATTTTGACTCAGGATGGCTATATTTCTGGGGCAGCGGAAACGGAATGGAAACAAACTTTGGAACTCAAACAACCTGATGTTATTTTGGTTGGAATCGGGGTACCAAGGCAAGAACTCTGGATTAGAGAAAATCGCTCTCTTTGTCCTAATGCCATTTGGATTGGCGTTGGTGGCAGTTTGGATATTTGGGCAGGTAATAAAGAACGTGCCCCTGAATGGTTAAGAAACAATAATTTGGAGTGGTCTTATCGTCTCTATCAAGAGCCTTGGCGCTGGCGTAGAATGCTCTCTCTGCCTAAATTTTTGTGGCGTTCTTTTTTGGCATAGAGCAAAAGCTTAATGTAAAAGATGGTCAAAAAAAACGCCCTCTCTATCAGGTGAATTACCTAAGAGGGAGGGCATAACATGCAGACGTGCTGCTTTAGCAAACTAGTTAGACATCTAGTTATTGCTTGTGGAAGAATCGTTAGAATTACCAGAATTATTAGCTTCTGTAGTCTCTTTATTCTCGTTGCTGTTACTGTTATAGTTTCTTCTGCCACGATTTCCATAACGGCTAGTTTGTTTACGGAATTTCCGAGCGTTAATTTTATTACGAGCTGCTTTTTCTTTTTTCGCGTTACGACGTTTAGCCATTATTAGGTATGATTCCTCATTAGACAGTAAAATGCTCCCGAGAGTTTCTAGTCTACGATATCTCGTGGTAAAACTGAGAAAATCGTAGTGACCGCAATCCACGGTATGATGCTCTAGTTACTCTCCAGAAGCACAATTTCGATTTAACTTTGGAGTTTAGAAGCGATCGCGACGACCACCACCGCCGAAAGAACTTCGGTTTTCCCGAGGTCTTGCTTTATTGACTTTAATTTCACGACCCATCCATTCTGCGCCATCTAAAGTCTCAATTGCTTTATCTTCTTCTGCTTCTGTTTCCATTTCTACAAAGCCGAAACCACGTTTACGACCTGTTTCACGGTCAGTAGGAAGATGAACGCGCTTAACTTTACCGTATTCTGAAAATACTTCATTTAAATCTTCTTGGCTAACCTCATAATTGAGATTACCTACGTAAATTGACATGAACTGAACGTCTCCTGAATGCAAATTAGATGTAGAGAGTTTAAATTTCGGAAAAGAACCAAATCAATACTATATGGAAAAACCTATCAATACTGAATACAAACTGGATTGCCGATCTTTATCTCAATATGAATCCTAACACTTTATGCTATAAAAGAGAACGTCTTGGCAAATGCAATAATTTTTCACATAACTTATCAGTTATCTATTGCAGATTTCCAGCTATGGTCAGCTATGACCTGAGCTAGGCAAGACTCAATAGCAACCTGTGGTGCAGAGGTAACTATGGTTGCAGGATAGACGTTATTTTTCCAGATTGGATGTAAGAGCAGAGTGCAGTTTTGATAGCTGATTACAGGATAGTTTAATAAGGCGCTCACGGCTGCATTATCATCCCAAGTCAAACCTGAATTGCCTAAAAAAGGACGACCAGTAAGGGGATCGAATAAATCGCTGAGATATTTTTGCTGCTGTAAAGCAAAGCTCAGACTACAGCCTAAGCGGATAAATCTTGCTCGCAGGCGATTTTTCTCTAGGGCAACTTCAAAGGTAGTTTCTTGGAAAGAAATTGACGATTGCTGCAAAATGAAAATCAGGTAACTTAAGGAAGTATCCCACCCTGGTAATAACTGTCGTTGATGATGTCTGGCAAACTGGTGTGGCGGAGTGATGCAGATTTCAATCTCTGCTCCTGATGGGGTGTAGTAGGTTGTGCGGTTATTAACGATAGTGAGACTCCCATTTCTGCCTGAAATTACTGTCGACTGTTTAATGATTGAATTTGAGCCAATTTAGCAGCAACTTGTCCTTTTTTGAGCATTTTTTCCGCCAATGTAAAACCAACGTCTAAAGTACTAGCGATCCCAAAACGCCAAAGATAGAATCCGCCGTTAAGAATAGCAGCTGGCAGTAATGCACTATCTTGACCCTGGATCACTTCTTGTATCAGAGCGATCGCCTGGGCATAAGATTCAAAGGCAATATCTGAGCCATTAAGACCATACTCCTTAGGATCGAGCATCAGACGTTCAAAGTCTTCCCCTGAAGTACTTAAAGCGATAATCCCGGTGCGACTTCGGGAGAGATCGCAACTACCTTCTAAACCTTTGACCAAAGTAAAATCTTTAGTATGTCTAATCTTGAAAGTCTCACGAAAACGGGATTCGGTGGGAGGATGGACAAAACCAGCAACTAGATGAGCATTACCGCTGATGGGACACCAAGCTAATTCGGCAGTGGCAAAAGGAGGGCGTTTGCCGATCTGTTCGCGAAAGCTAACAAAATTGGCGGCAGCAGGAAAATGCTGTGGTAAATAAATAAATCCCAGCTGACTTTGATTATAGATCTGCTGAGCCTGAGCCAAGGTATTTTGGGTCAAATCTAGACCAAGATGATGCCAAATTTGAATCAGAGGAATGCCATATTTAGTCGGCAGACAGTCACCACCATGCAACAAGACAGGAATTCCCGCACTAGCCAAGGTTAAAGCAGTAATTATCGTCACAGGAACAGTGCGATCGCGACCATCATAAGGATTACCCAAGACAACTGGTTGATGCTGGTGTTGAGGGCAGACTTGCAGTTGATTGCCGAGTTGGTCAAAAGCATCCAGGATACCTGCTAATTCCTCTGGGGTGGGGCGTTTGATGCGATGGGCGATCATAAAGGCGCCAATTTGAGCAGGAGTAGCACTCTGAGTCAACATCATCCTAGTGGCAGTTGCGGTTTCAGCGCGGGAGAGGTCTTTGCTTGTGTGAGTTCCGCTGCCGACTCGTTTTAGTAATTCTCGAAACTCGTCACTCATAATTGTGGCAATTGTGTTTTTTGCATAGAGGCTTAAATATTTCTAGCTTTTCCCTTGATTATCGATTGATTAGTTGTGAAGTTGTTAGCTCTAAAGATTTTCCTAAATCCTTAACCAAATGATAGAAATGAGCAATCGGCGGAATCATCAGACGATCGCGGGTGGTGACCATCACTACTTGGCGAGTAAGAACACTATCTAATTCTGATGGGTTATCAAAACCTTTATTCAGATGAGTTTGAGAGAGGGGACGGATAGCTAGGGTAGGATCATTGTAAGAATCAATTAAGGCTTTATGGGGTAGCAGGGCAATCATTTCTCCTTGGCGAATTACGCCTCGAAATGCATCAAGGGTATTTAATTCCATTGCCGTTTTAATTTGAATATTTTGATTAGCAAACCACTCTTGGACTAATCTTTGCATTCCATAGCCATCTTTAAAAACAATTTGAGGATACTTAACTAATTCTTGAGGCGAAATTTTTTGGAGTTTACTTAAAGGATGTGAAGCAGCCATCAAAACGTCCACCTGTTCTTCATAGAGTATGGCTAATTCAATTTCAGCAGAGTTAGTTAAAAAACGATTGTTCATCACGATTGCCACATCAATTAAACCATCCCGCAAAACTTTAAGCGCGCGATCGCTACCTAATGCCGTAACTCTTAACTGAACTTCGGGATAATCGAGACAAAACTGTTGCAAAATTGGCGGTAAGTAATGGGCACAAACTGAATGAATCGCGGCAATACATAGTTCAGGCTGCTTTCCTGCCATTAAATCGGCACATTCCTTAGTGGCTTTAAACCATTCTTGACAAATTCTCTGAGCGCGAGGAAACAATTTTTCACCACCCAAGGTTAGTTTAGCCTGGGTACCACGGTTAAACAAAGGCAAACCAAGATCTTGCTCTAAAGATTGGATCTGTCGGCTGATGGTTGACTGAGTTACACCACATTTTTTGGCTGCTTGCCCAAAATTCCCCGTTTCTGTAATTGCAATGAAGGCTTGCAACTGCTCAATCCGCATACTTCCTCTTAAAATAAGCCGTTACAGGTTTATATAGGTAACTATCTGTTGAACATAGCTGATTATATCAAGGAAGTTTGGTATAAAGGACAACATTAATTTAGGTCATAATATTGTGTCAATAATTATCAGGAATAGCAATCATCTCAATTTTGTTAGTAAGTTTGGTAGAAATTATTGGGGGCGAGGAAAAGTGGGTAAATCGACGGCAGCTAGAGACTGTGGTTTTTTAGTTTGGGTAGGCTTAACTGGTTGAGACTTGTTCGCTTGCTTACTGGAGGTAGCTGTGGCTGACCAGGTAGCAATCTCGGCAGCGGTTTTGATGGAGTCTAAAGTTTTAGCAGGAGCTTGTTTTACTTTTGTTGTTTGAGTCTTGTTTCTAGGTAAAGCAATCTTAGGTTCAGCAAAAGTTGAGGTTGACCACGGCTGAATATAGCGGTTATGAGGATAGTTCTTGTAGTTACTGGCAGCTTTTCCTGGGCGAGAGGCGGCGGCTTCCTGATATCGTTTTAATTCAGCCTCCCGTTTTTGAGCAGATTGTTGCTGTTGATTTAATTTAATTTGTAGTTCTTGACTTTCCTGTTCTTTGCTTGCTAGTTCAAATGCCTGAAGATTATATTGCTCTTGTAATAAAGTACATTCTCTTTCTAGCTGAGCTGTTTGTCGCTGTGATAATTCATGCTGTTCTGATATTTGTTGAATCAGTATTTCTTGTGCATCTACTTGTTGTTGAGATTTGGCTAACTGTTGCGCCAGTAAAGTAACTTTCTCTTGATATTTTTCTATTTCTTCAGCTTGCTGGGCTAGTAACAAATCACTACTTTGAGATTTTTCTACGTACTTATTAAATTTGTTGTCAATCTCAGCTAATTCTTGTTCGAGGCGAAATACTTTTTTGATGAGCTTGCGGTTATATTCACGCAGTTTATGAGCAACTCTTTGCCAGTTCATTTTTTGACCTGAAGACTCACCATTGACCAATTTAGTCTGAGTTTTACCTTGATCTGATACTGAGGTAGCAGCTTTTGCTACTGAAGAATCATCATTAGTCCGATCAGATTCGTTGTCTATTGCTGTTACCTCCTCTGGTTCTTCTGTGGAATCACAAGACCAGTAGTCTAAGGGATTACTTTGATTAGACAATATCGATGCTGAATCAAAAGAAGTAGTATTTTGGTTGACTTCGCTCATAGTATTCGTATCTTAAGGTTGACTCGGAATATAGCAACGACAAAATCTAAAGTATTTGCGTAATTACTCGCAGAAAATTAAATGTCAATTATGCTTGAGTAGCTTGTTATGATGCTGGTTTATAAATTTAGTATAGGGATAAAATTAAGCCGACAATTAATTCTTTTGGCTTAGCTTTAGATTTGGTTAGATACAGCTTATACGTTGCACTAAAAAATGCCAAGGTAGATTAGCAATTTGCAATTACTTTTTTTAATATTTGTTGCTGAATTAAGGCTCGATCTATTAATGATTGAACCTGAATATGGGCTAAAGCGGATTGTTGGTTAAACAAGGTTAACCAATCATGGCTAATTTTTGGGGAATCTGAGGGCAAATTTGCCAGTTCATAACCTGGTATCTGAATCTCAGACATCAGCTGTGAAACTTTTGGGTCATAGCTAAGAGCAAAACAATTGCATCCTTCCGCTGCTGCCATAATTAGACTATGGAGTCGCATGCCGATCGCCATTTTGACTTGTTTAAATAATCCTTTGAGCTGTTTGGGGTCAGCAATCAACATCACTGTGCGGTCTTGAGTTAATTCTGCGGTAATGGTTTCGGCGATCGCTAAATCTTGAGCTGGTTGAAAAGGGACGAGCAGGATAAAACTGTTACTCTGGCTCTGAAAGTCCTTAATTGCTTGGATTAAAGTTTGTAAGCGGGCTGCTGTGAGCAAGGGATGCGATCGCAAAACTACCGCCACAATCTCTTTATCAGTAGCTGGTAATTGGGGTGGCGGGGCACTTTGTAATGCCCAGACGGGATCGGGTGCCACTTGATAATCAATTTGCCAACTATTCAACAATGCCGCAGAAGCTGCATCTCTGACGCTAATGGCATCACAACCGAGCAACACCTGTTTAGTTAACCAACGAGTAAAAGACTTGTTTAGTGGACCAATTCCCTGTGCCCAGGCGATGGTTTTCAAACCTCTTTGCTGTGCCAGTGCCATCAAGCCTGCATAGTAAATGGGACTCGCTAAGCTAGTAGCATCCTGCATTAGACTTCCGCCACCCCAAATAAACACCTGAGACTGTTGCAAAACTTTAAGTAGGGTGAAGGTGGATTTGCGATCGCAGCTTGTAACTCCATATCTATGCTTGGTCTCTTGAGGATTGCCAGATAGGACGATAGGCTCTACTGATTCGGGCAACATTTGCAGTAAAGACATTAGTAACGCTTCATCTCCTGCATTACCCATGCCATAATAGCCACACAATACTGCTCTTGAAGAACTCATTTATTTTGTAAACTTTAAGGTGATGAGTTGAAGATAACATTGTTTTTCCCTCTAGGCTCTAGGTTATTTTATAAAAAAGAAATGTATTGGTACTTGAAGCAAACGAGTTAGCTATCCCTAATTTATGCAGTTATTACTGTTTGGAAGCATACTCTTTGTTACTTATTATTTTTAAATAATGAATAATTTTATTGTCGATCAGGCGCTGGTTGAATATCAATCGAGTTTAGATAGTTTACTTAGCCAATTACAATTATTTGCCACTGAAATTAATAATCAGCAATTACAGGTAACTATTCGTAATCTAAGGGCTAATATCAACGAGCCGTTTTTGTTTGTGGTGGTGGGAGAAGTCAAAGCAGGGAAAAGCAGCTTTGTTAATGCTTTGTTGCAGTCGAATATCTGTAAAACCGCAGCCGACCCCTGTACCGATGTGATCCAACAGATTGTGTATGCCGAAGAGCAAAGTGAGCAATCGATTAGTCAATATTTGCGTAAGATTGGTTTGCCTAACGAGATCTTAAAAAATCTTTCGGTAGTTGATACTCCTGGGACTAATACCATTGTTGAAAATCATCAGGAAATTACGAAAGAGTTTATTCCTAACAGCGATCTAATCTTTTTTGTCTTTTTTGCGAAGAATCCTTATACTCGCAGTGCTTGGGAATTATTGGACTTTGTCAATAGTGAATGGCGAAAAAAAGTGGTGTTTGTGCTGCAACAGGCTGATTTAGCTAAACCTGAAGAATTAGCTAAAAATAAAGAGAAGCTGGCGGAATTGGCTTTACAAAAGGGGATTCAGTCTCCAGTAGTCTTTGCCACCTCTGTAGAATGGGAAGTCAATGGTCAAGCAGATATTAGTGGCTTTAATGAGGTGAGGAATTATATTCAGCGGACATTGCAAGACGGAAGCAGCAAGCGGTTAAAGCTGGAAGGAGTACGTCAAACCAGCGGACAGATTATCGATCTGCTTCGGAATGATTTACTTTCGGTACAGCAACAGCTGACCAAAGATCAGGCGATTGTGAGCAAGATCAAGGCTAAGCTACAGCAAAATAAAAGACAGTCGGGCTTTGAACTAGAATCATTACTCAATCGTTTACTAAACAAATACGACACCATCACCGCTAGAGTCAAATCTGATTTTCGCGAACAATTATCTTTATTTACTCTGGTTAAAGGTTCGTTTGCGGTCTTATTTCGGACTAAAAAATCTGCCCCGACCTGGATGGATGAATTAAAACATAGCTGTGAGCAAGAGTTAAAAGCTGCTTTGGGAGAAATATCCCAAGACGGGATTAAACACTTTGTGGGTGGCATTCGTGAGTTATTGCAAAGTCTAGTGGATGACTTGCAGGATATTAAAGTCAATCAGGTTACCACTAACGCCATCACCGTTAACACCATTGAAAGTCGCCAAGAAATAGTCGAGGATGTCCAGCAGAAAGTCTCTACTCTACTTGATGACAAGACATTTCTTCAGTCTATTGAATCAGTTAATGCTAGCGTTGCCCCCAGATTTCTCGGTGGTGGTGCAGCTACCGTTGCGGGAACAGCGATCGCCGCCCTCACGGAAATTGTATTATTAGATATTATTGGCACGGCATTTGCAGGGGTGGGTTTGTTATTTGCGGGGGGAACCTTGGTGCTGAAAAAACGTAAGATTATTAAACAGTTTGAAGATAAGTTAGACCGCGAAAAGACTCGCTTTAAAAGTGAATTGTCAACTAAATTGAATTCTAAATTGGATATTATTTACGAAGAAATCGAACGCAATTTTATTAATATTTACAACTACGTCGAGGCGGAAGAGCAAAAAGTTTTACCATTAGTTGAGCAGTTTCAACAGATCGAACAATCAGCAAAGCAACTCGTTAGTGGTTAACCAACATTTCAACATACCAGGTTGCTTGCTTTAAGCTACGACCCACAGAATATTACTTTCTTCAGCTCTTGCTTTTTAGTACAGTTTCTCAAGCTATTGATCTTATTCAATCCTGTTCAGTTAGCTTAAGATCGCCCCCTAAATCCCCCAGAATTGGGGGACTTAAAGCAGTTTTTAGTTTGCATCAAAGTAACGTGACCCCAATCAAAATGAGAATTTTTATACTATTACGGAAATTTTAGTTGAGTACTGAGCAGACTGAAATTTCCTAGAAACACTCATGTGCGATCGCAAAAATCGCCTGATTAATTTAACTCAAATTAGCAATTACCTAAGCAATTAGTAATTGACAACAAAATGGATCGAAAACCGTCAGAAAATCACCTTCACTCAAAGAAGTTGTATCTAAATCGCCGACGGTGGCGAGTATTTCTGAGGAATCTTCTAGCAAAATACTGTTGCCCACAAATGATAAATCGTCAAATTCCAAGTCTTCTGCTAAATCAAATAAATCTTTGCCTAGCTCAAAGTCTGTAATAAAATCAGCTCCTTGACCCGCTGCTAAGACAAAAGTATCATAACTACTGCCACCAGTTAAGATATCGTTTCCTGCGCCGCCACTGAGAACATCGAAACCACCATCCCCAGTCAAGGTATCGTCTCCCGCAAATCCATAAAGCTTATCTCCTCCTTCACCACCAGCGATCAGGTCAAAGCCATCAGTACCATTTAGGGTGTCGGCACAACTTCCCCCTGAGATTTCCGTCACAGGAGTATTAGCGAAATTAAGATCGGTAACTGATTCTTCCCCGAGAGTCAGCTGAAAATTAACTTCATTGAACTGTCTACCATTAAGCTCTTGTAACTCCCGATTATTTGACTCTAAATCGACACTTGCTAAGAAATCCTCAAATATATCGAGTTGTTCGGGAGCTACTTCAATCGTCCCCTCAAACAAAAGCCGATCAAGACTTTCACTAAATGGGGGAGTGGTTAAGGAACCATTGTAATACCAGCCTGAATCACCTGGTAAGAGTTCTGTAAGCTCAGTTTCCTCAGTAAATTCCACCTTTTCTGGTAGTTCACCATTAATGGCTAGCTCCTCAGCAACGGCATCAAAGACAGGAGCTAATTCTTCGTTAAATTCACCTTCTTCAATAAAAACAGTTAATACGGATACGCCACTAGTTTCATTGCCATGAACGATATGCATCTCCATATCGGTTAGCTCACCATCCAGGGCATGTTCGCTTTCTACATGAAAGTGGAAATTAATCAGCTCAAACTCTTCACCGCTGATGTCAATAAAGTTATTATTTCCCGCTTCGTAGATAACTTCAAAATTGGTACCTGTATTCTCAATTTCAAATGCTCCCTCACCGTCATAACTAGTTTTGAGGATGCCTCCAAATTCAATTGGTTCAGCGGTCAAATCTACAGGAGACTGAAAATCTCCTGCTTCCGTAGTTTCGGTTAGAAAAGTAGGTAAAGTCTGGACAAAACCTGGCTGATTGACCTCGCTAACTACATATGGTGCAGGTTCCAAATCGGTGAACTCATAGAAACCAGAAGCATCTGTGGTGGCAGTGGCCATAACATCACCAGTAGAGTCTATTAGTTGAATTTCAAAATTTTCTAACCCTTCCTCTGCTTCATCTTGAACTCCATTGAAATTAAGGTCGTTAAACTTGATGCCAGAAATGGAAGCTACCATACTTAACTCTCTCTACTTTTAAGATTAGAGCAAATTTACTGTGATTCGCTTAATTTAAATTGTAAAAAAAGACAAAATTGCTAAATGAAAGTACGCTTAGAAAAGCATAATATTAACCAAAAGAAAGGTTATCAGCACTAAATTAGATACTATTTGTGTTTTAAGACAGAATATGATAAAAAATCAAGATGAATATTTTAGTTAAATAGTTAAGCCGAAACAAAGAATTTTAGTTTTAAATTAATCACTAAGTTTATAAACTTTATTTTGAAGATTTTAGATAAGATTTTAGAATAATAAGCTTTGCCAGCGATCGCTAGATTTAAGCTCACTAGCATGCAACAATCTAATCTAAATCTAAATTTTTGTCAGGCAAAAATCTCAGAATTATCCGAGTTGCACTAAGAGAACTCTGCATTGATGGTGAGATGCTCTAGTTGTAAGGGCAAATTAGATTCACCCTTACAGGATGAGTCTCTTAGTTAGTTCTAATTGACATCAAGATTAGAAGATAAGTTTGATCTAACCTTCTAACCAAACTCTAAAGTCTTGGGGAAAACGCTCTAAGGATAACAGCTTAATGCGCCGATCTTGAGCGGCAAAGGTGCGATCGCTCTCTAAGTTATAGCCCCAATCTGCGAGAAATAAATCAACGAACTTTAAGTCAGCCTGTTGTGCTACCAGCTGTAAAGCTTTGAGGCGATCTTCCACAAAAAACATACTGAGATTTTTTCCTGGCTGTTGGTGTCGATCTCGCAGAATTCTGAGGGTTTCATATTTAGGACGCTTACTTTCTTTACCAATAATTTGCGATGGAGGTAAATCTATCCCCTCCTGTTGCAAGAGTCTCTTGGCAAAACGGCCTTCTTTGGTCGTGACAATATATACAGTTACTCCAGCATCAAGAATTTGCTGAAGGTGTTCAATCACCCCAGGATAGACTCGATGTAGCTTAAGCCAACTATCCAAATCCTGATTAATCCAGTTATCCCTGGCACCATCTAGCTGTTGCACCACGGTTTTTGGCTCTAATTTTTCCGACTCAACTATTTGTAGTGCGATCGCCTGAAAGTCGGCTAAGATTTCTGCTTCTGTTTTGCCTAATACTAATGCCCGCAACAAAATCGGCATCTCCCAGCCAGTTTCAATTACAGGACGCAAGCGATAAAAACTCGGTGCCAGGCGATCGTCAAGTTCTTGCGACCATATTTGTTGATAGGCTCGTTTGGTGCTGGCAAAATATTCCAGCAAACCATCACAGATAACACCATCAAAGTCTAATGCCAGAATATCAGGGGTATTGCTCATTAGGGATTTTTGATTAAGAAGCGATTACAGCTGTATTGTAAGGCTGCGACTAACCTCAAAGGTTAAGAAGTTAAAATAACCTGCTCGGATGTAACCAGGTATCGATTTCCAGAATCCTCTACAATGTTAACTTTAAAGAGATACATATTCTGAAAGAGCGAATCATGAAGGTCAAACATTTTGTCAATTTTCACAAAGGAAGCACCTTTATCTTTGTCTTAGGGCTGATGTTAGCTTATCAGAACTTCACTCTAGGACCTTGGGTTTATTTGGCTCTCCACGGTACCTATGGTTTTCTCTGGCTGCTTAAAGACCGACTATATCCTGATAAACAGTGGGAACAGGAAGTCCCTTTGTTGACAGGCTTATTTGGTTGGGGAATAGTGAACCTATACTGGGTTGCTCCTTTTATCCTGATTAGTAGTCGAGTTGAGCCACCTGTGCCTTTAGTTGCTGCTGCGATCGCTCTCAATATATTAGGCGTCTTTCTCCACTATGGTAGCGATGCTCAGAAGTACTATACCCTCAAGTATCAAGCTGGACTGATTACGGAAGGCTTTTTTGCCCGCTGTCGAAATACTAACTACCTGGGGGAAGTCTTAATCTATTTGGCTTTTGCCATGTTGGCGATGCACTGGCTGCCTTTTGTAATTCTAGGGGGATTTGTTGTTGGTTTCTTTGTTCCCAATATGCAGAAAAAAGATCAGTCTCTCTCCCGCTATCCTGAATTTGAGGCTTACAAAGCAAACTCTGGATTATTATTTCCTAAGTTATTTGGTAACTCTAGTCAGTCTACTGAGGAATCAGCAGGCATAACAACAGAGTAATTTTATGGGTTGAATAACAAGTACCTGTATATGCATTATTGTTGCTTCAGAAAAGATGGAGTTGCAAAAAGTTCTTAGAAAATTACGTTGAAGGGTGATCTCTATGTGAGTGCGTTCATCATGGAGATGCTATGTTAACTCTGAAAAGCTATTTGCTAGGCATCAAATTGTAACTATTACATATCACAATGCCAGATTATCCAAAACAACCTGAGAAAAATCTTATAGGTAAATATGGGGAACGGATATTTTCGGGATGCTTACCACTAACTTGGATTGCATCATCAAAACCCGAATCTGATCTAGGAGAAGACTTTTCTGTTGAGATATGGACAGAAGAAGAAAATCCAGTGCCAACAGGATTGAGGTTTGCAGCACAGGTAAAGTGCCATAAACATTTACCGGAAAAACGTAATAGATTTCCCGAATATTCTAATGATAAAGTGTTCACCCCAATTATATGCCATCAAAAAATTAAGACTACAACGCTAAACTATCTGTCCTTATATAATGGTCAGCTTTTTACTTTTTATCTTAATGCATGTGGTGAGACTAGCGTCTATATTAAGAACTTTTGTAATTTATTTGATCCTGACACTGCATGTTATTTGGACAATACAGCTTTTGATCGTCAAGGAAGCTTCAACAAGTTAATGTTTGTGACCAATCTGGTTACTATTGCTGAACTTATTCATGATCATCTACCAGACTTTGCCGATAAAACAATCAATATACCTCTAATTTATCAAAACTCTAACATAGTAAGCTCTAATTTATTTGTATTAGAAAGAAGCCAGAATTTTTCAGAAAAGCATGATTATTCCTGTGAAGAACATAATATTCACTATGAAAATACATATGGAATTGAACATCAATCAATTGTTTTTCCTACATCATGGAAATTTAGGCTTTATCAATCGCTAACAAACAATAGATATAAAGATATTGATAAAATAAGGTTTGTTCCGTTTCTTCCTCTCGAGAATAAGTCTGAAATCCTCTTTGGATACTTCAATTATTACAAAGAAGACACTTCTGCTCTTGTAGAAATACTTATTTCAGTAGCTCATTGTGTAAGAAGCTCCGAGTTTTCATGGGTACTCCAGATTCTAAATTCTAATGCATCTCTAAATTTTTTGACGCTTAAGTGCGTTCGTGTTCATAAACTTTCTCTTTCTACTCAGTGGGTATCTAAATATATATCCACTACTGAGGAGAGCACTGAGTGGTTTTGGAATCATATTTTTAACGGTCGCTGTGGGAAATCATTTCGGCGTAGCTATTATGATGAGCTGATTTATTATCTTAAAAATCAGATTGAATCTGGCAACACCCTGTACGTTACTAATTTGTTTTACGAACTATTAAAACTACGTGTCCTTGGTCTTAATAGTTTGTTTGAGCAACTAACAAATGGTAAACAGCCTCAATGTGTACTTGAAGTTGCTATCTCTTGTATAGAGAAGCAGACCTCAATAACTACTAATAGGATATCGGACAGCACAGCATATTTAATTAAATTAGCACGATCAATCGGTATAGAATGCTAATCTTTCGATTCTCAAGAATATTGAAAACTGGAGTCAAATGCTCAGATGTCAATATAAGTCTTGAATAAATGAATCGTGTTTATACGCCATGCTTAAAATAAGTACTCTGAAAGATAATCCCAGTCGATTACCACACCTAAAATCCTCGCTATCAAACCACCTAATTGGATAAGTCTACATCATCAACTCATTACCTTTTGTCTGGTTTAGAGAATTAAATTACCGACTAACTTCATAAATCAAACTCAATCTGGGGATGAGCAAATTCAAAACCAGCATCTTTAATCTTTTGATTAGAAAGCTTCATACTGTAGCTGCGAGTTGAGGGTTGAGAACTATCCCAAGTTACAGAAGGTAAATTATGAGCGGCAAATAGTCTCTGCAAAAATTCCTTCATTGTCATATATTCATCACTACTGAGATGATAAATTCCCTGTAGCTGCTTGTCTTTTGCAAAGTCGATCGCCCGCACAATATCATTGAGATGAACCCAATTAGTGTAATTTTCTCCCATACCTGGGCGGGTTCCTCCTGCTGCACGGCGAAATATTTTAATTAGCTCTCGTCCTGAACCATAAATACCTGATAAACGAAAGATACAGGTTTTAAACTCGGTTTCGGGAACAGATAATAATACCTGCTCAGTTTGATGTAGAATTTCACCAAATTCATCATTAGGATTCACGGCAACAGTTTCATCAATTACGTCCCCACTTTTGTCATTGATAATGCCATAACTGCTAGTGTAGATAACTTGTTGTACTCCAGGGTTAGCTTTAATGGCACCTACAAGGTTTTGGGCTGTCTCTAAATAGGCTTGACGATAAATCTTTGGTGTACGCTGTTTTGAAGCCACGCTTAGTAAGACGACATCCTGATTTGCCACTACTTGGCATAAGCTTTCTCGGTCATTTCCAGTCAAGACAACTGCCTGGGAAGAAATATCTTGTAATGCCTCTATCTTCTCTGGAGTTGTTGTGGTTACAGTTACTTCATGTCCTGCTTGATACCACAGTTGAGCTACTGCACTACCAACATAACCGCAACCAATAATTGCCAATTTCATAATTTGTCTGTGGTACTTTTGGGACTAATGAGATTGATAACTGCGATCAATGATCCAGTCTTCCTGAGCAAATCGATATTCTGCTTTGGTAATTACGTTTTGTTCTAGCAACCATCTCAATCGCTCCGTCTGTTGATTTAAATCATGATTTTGATTGATATAAAAATATTTTTCTCTTAAGTATTGCTTACGATATGACCAGAGTTGTGCCAGAAATCTTTCTAAAGCATAGCGATTTGGTTTGTCTTGAAAAAAAATCACTTTTCTGCGGTCATAAGTTTCGAGAATTATGTAGTTTTGTTTCTGATATAGATATAAAATTCCTGAGATACAAGCTACAACTAGAGGAAAGACAATATAGTAGAAACCTTGGCTAATTAAAATACTTTGTAACAGAATACAAACAGAAAAAGTTACCATTGCCACTGCTATAAAAAGTAACTTAGAGTTCCTACGACAGCTAATCTTGGCTTCTCCTCTCAAGTTTTCATAGCTAATATAGTTCTCATGCTCGCCTTCAGTATCTTTAAGGTATAGCTTGAGTTTATTTGGTAATAGAAAGAAACTCCTTCTTTCTAATAGCTTTTTTTGATGTAATTCCATTCTGTCTGAATTAGTAGGCTCTTTCTAAAATCTATCAGTAGATTGCCTGAACCAAACAAATTTAATTTTTATTTAATTCCATTAGTTCACAATACATCACAGAAAGATTTAGAATAAAACTTAATATTAAATAATCAGATAAAAAAATATTTTACGATTTTAAGCAGAAAGTTAATCATAAATCATCATTATTAGCGTAATTAATAGCTATTTTCTGTTGCTAGCTATTATTTTACTTTCGCTTTAATTCATTTGGCTTTAATAAATCAACTATATGTTACAAAATGAAAATTATTGCCTATATATATAGCGATCCTCTTTTGGAATCTCCCCCCGATCGCAATATCTGGGGTTTGGAAGTCGATCGTGTTTATCAGGATTTAGGAAAACATCAACAATTGGAGCAGTTAATTGCCGATTGTCAGTCAGAACAACCTGATTATTTATTGGTTCGTCGTCTCGAAGAATTGGGGGATAATTTACCAATTATTAGCGATCGCCTCAATCAGCTAGAGTCTTTAGGGATTAAAGTCATTGTGACAGAACAAGACTATAGTTCTCCCCAGTGGAATCAGTTTGATAATCAACAACTCAAGGTCAATTTAAGTAATTTATTGCAGCAGGTTCAGCTCAACCAAAAACGAATTCGGCTTGAGCAAGGTCATGCTCGTAATCGCTTAAAAATCATGCCCCCTCCAGGTAAAGCACCTTACGGGTATCGTCGTGGGCAAGATCGGTTTATTATAGATAAGAGTACCGCCCCTGTCGTCAAAGATTTTTTTGAAAGATTTCTGCTCTTTGGTTCTCTTCGAGGTGCAGTGCGATATTTGGAAAAGCGTTATGGCAAAAAAATATCCCCCGCCACTGGTCGTAATTGGTTGAGAAATCCTGTTTATCGAGGCAGTTTAAAATACAAAAATGACGATATCATTTCTCACACTCATGCACCAATTCTCAATGTTGAAGAAGCTGCACAAATAGATCGACTGCTAAGACGTAATCGTCGCTTACCTCGTCGTACTGCCAGCGCACCCCGTTCTTTAGCAGGGTTAGTTACTTGTCAACAGTGTCAGTTGACCATGAATATTACGCGGGTTAGCCAACATCAAAAACCAATTGAGTATTTATATCTGCGTTGCCATAAATGCCCTCAAAGCCCTAAATGTAAGGCGATCGCTTACCAGGAAGTATTAGATCAAACTATTGAGCAAATTTGTACTGAGCTACCCTTAGCAGTTGCTCAATTAGAATTACCTAACAATACATTTATTGAGACAAGTTTGAAACAAGAAATTGCTCAAAAACAAAGCACAATTCAACAGCTACCAACATTATTGGCACAAGAAGTTTTAGATCAACAAACTGCTGAACTACGCAACTATAAGCTACGAACAGAGATTGCTCAATTAGAAACCAAAATCGCCCAGCTACCACCAGGAAATTTACGGGCGATCGCTCAAGCCGTTTCTTTAAAGCAATTTTGGCTAGATTTATCCGAGGCAGAACGACGCTTTTATTTCCGTGAATTTATCAAACAAATAGAAATAATTCGTAGCAAATCTCAATCTTGGGAGCTTGAGTTAAAATTTATTTTTTGACCACGGAACGCCCCTCCCTTGTCAACGCATATGCCCTAAACAAAGGGCTATACCCGCATGTATTCCCTACGGTCTCGAAGCGGTATCCTTTAGGGCAAAGGAGCAAAGTTATAATGACGTAAATGTGACCGTCGTAGATGCGGCGATGCAAAGACGTAACGTTGACTTTTAGATCATTAGTCAAAATTGGCTATGATAAGTCATACAGGGACTAAAAGCCCTTGAGTTATAGAAGGTCTGGAGAGTCGCTTATTTTGTTAGTTGACAAGTGTTTTCATTAAATGTATTCTCAGATTTCAGTACTAATAAGAATACTTATCAATATGAAATCCGTAGAATTATTTTTAGCCTTAGGATTAGGAACAGCCCTTAGTTTATCTAGTGCGATTATAGTTGATGCCAATGAGAATCAAGCCGAAAGGACAGAGATCACAGATATTGGCTCAGTACAAATCGCTGAAGGCGGTGAAGGCGGTGAAGGCGGTGAAGGTGGCGAAGGCGGTGAAGGATTAAGCCCTGGAGAACAAGCTAACGCAGACTTCCAAGATCAAATTACTGGTGCAGAGCTGTTAAGCGAATTACAAAATGGTGGTTACGTGATCTATTTTCGTCATGCTCAAACTGAAAAAGATTATGCTGATCAGGTTACGGCAGATGTGAATAATTGCTCCACCCAACGAGTCCTTAGTGAAGTAGGGTTACAACAAGCATTAGCCATTGGAGAAGGATTTAGAGCTTCAGAAATTCCTGTTGGAACAGTTACTTCTAGTGAATACTGTCGAGCTTGGGCAACCGCAGCTCTAGCTTTTGGTGGTTATCAAAAAGATCCCGCCCTGAATTTTTTACCTTTCGAAGATTATACTGATGCTCAAGTAGAGCAAATGAAAGCAAATGTTACTCCATTATTAACAGCTACTCCTGCTACTGGTACCAATAATATTATTGTGGGTCATGATGATATTTTTGAATCAGCAACAGGTATTTACCCCGATCCTCAGGGAATAGCATATGTGGTTAAGCCTGATGGCAACGGCAGTTTTGAGATTATTGCCAATATGCTTCCCGAAGAATGGGCAGGGTTATAAGGTCAAGTAAAGATGTAGCACTCAAGGATTGCTTTATGCGAAGCGACAAAGGGCTATGCTCCCATTTAAGGGGTTCTAGATGCACAAGTCCTGACATGCGGTGAGTACACCTTTGTCTCATCTTATCTTTAGGAAGCGTCCATGCTACGTTTGTACAAAAGTCAAGAGTGAACTTTGAAGCTCATTTAAATAGCTACCAAGCTAACAAAAAAGTGACCTTGTTCGAGTGACTTATAACTTCTGCGATCGCTTAATTTGGTCTCAAAGCAAACTAGAAATTGCTTGATAACGAGAATCATTATCGCTACTATTTATTTATTGTGTGTGTGAGGTATTTATGTTGAGAAGTCTCAGTAAAACAGCGCCAATTATCTTCGCTGCTTTGGTCACAGGAATTTGCAGTAATTCTGTTCAGGCTCAAACCGATGAGTTAATGCAACAAATCGAAGAGTATGGACGAGAAAGGCAGGGGAATAGCATGGGACAAGTTACCAATGTTAATCAACTACGGGATGTCTCTCCTACTGATTGGGCTTATGAAGCGCTACGCAGTTTAGTAGATCGTTATGGTTGCATTGCTGGCTTTCCCAATCAAACCTATCGTGGTGATCAACCCCTATCCCGTTATGAATTTGCTGCGGGATTAAACTCTTGTTTAAATCAGATTGAACGTTTGATTGCTGCTCAGGAATCAGTAGGACAAGAAGATCTGGAAACAGTTAAGCGTCTGAGTCAAGAATTTGAAGCAGAACTAGCTACGGTTAGTGGTCGAGTTGATGAACTTGAAAGCAGAACTGCTTTAATTGAAGATAATCAATTTTCTACTACCACCAAGCTGGCAGGAGAAGTTATTTTTGGTACTGCCTCCGTATTCACAGGTTCTAACGAAGAGTTGATTGCGGAAAATGGTGATGATGATATTGATGAAATCCCCGTTTTTGGTTATCGGACTCGATTAGAGTTAGAGACTAGCTTTACAGGAGAAGATTTACTATTTACTCGTCTGTCTACAGGCAATTTTCCTGAATTTTCAGAGGAAACGGGTACATTTCAAGGAGAACTCTCTTTTGCCGAACCTGCGGATGGAGACTTGGCTCTAGAAGTCCTATTTTATGATTTTCCCATTGGCGACAGTACTAATATTCTAATAGGTGCAGCAGGACTAGCTGCAGACGATATTGCCGATACGGTGAGTGTTTTGGATGGTGATGGAGGTTCAGGCTCGATTACAGCTTTTGGTACTCGTAGCCCGATTTATCTACCCCCAGGGGAAGCAGGCTTAGGGATCATTCAAAGTTTTGGAGACAAGTTAGAATTGAGTGCTGGTTACTTGGCAGCTGAAGCAGACGATCCTAGTGATGAGGCTGGTCTATTTGATGGGGCATATAGTGCAATTGGACAAATTTTATATTCTCCGGTAGAACAATTAGATATTGCCTTTACCTATGTTCATGGTGTGGATAAAAGCGACACGGGAACAGGTAGCGACCTCTCCAATATTCGTTCTCTATCTGCCGCAGGAGAAGATGACGATTTAGATGCTTTTGGGGTGTTTGAAGATGGGGTGCCCACCGTTAGCGATTTTTATAATCTACAGTTTTCTTGGGCAATAAGCGATCGCATTGTCGTTGGTGGTTGGGGTGGTTTGACTTCAGTGGTTACCCTGGAACCTTTTCTGGCAGATGGACAAATTATCGGACAGGGATCTCAGGATATCTTTAACTGGGCTGCTACTTTAGCTTTTCCCGATTTGGGTAAAGAAGGTAGTTTAGGGGGAATCATCGTGGGGATGGAACCTTGGGTAGGCACTTCCACAATTGACGAAGAAGGTTTTGATGAAGATGATGAAACTTCTTTTCGTGCCGAAGCCTTTTATCAGTATCAGCTAAATGATAACATCGCTATTACTCCTGGAATAGTATATGTTACCAATCCAGATAATAATGATGATAATGATGATTTAGTTATTGGTACAGTGCGGACTACCTTTAACTTTTAAGGCAGTTTTGAGGTATCAGTCTTTTAAAATGCTCCCTTGCTATTTTATTAAATAGTGCAGGGAGTTTTTGGTTTTTGCGAATCCAATATTATGGCAGATAATATTCAATCAAATGTTTTGCAGATTGATATCGACAACTTTATAATGAGATCGCTCAAAAATTCTGATTTAGACGATCTGGCTGAGATTTGGGCAGATCCTGAAGTGACTCGCTTTTTGCCTAGTCGAGGACTTCCTATTTCTAGAGAGAATACCAAAAAATCACTACAATCTTTTATTGAACATTGGCAACAAAGAGAATATGGCATTTGGGCAATTATTGATAACTCTTCACTCCGAATGATTGGCTATTGTGGACTGCGATACTTAGATGAACTGGATGAGGTCGAGATTCTTTATGGACTGGCTAAGACTTATTGGGGAAGAGAAATTACTACTAAAGCAGCCGAAGCAGCTATTAATTATGGATTTAAAGTAGTTGAGTTAGAACGAGTAATAGCGATGGTGCTGCCTGATAATATTGCTTCAATTAAAGTAATTGAAAATGCTGGCTTGCAGTATGAAAAGCAGATCCACCTATTTGGTCTTGATGTTTTATATTATTCGAGAACTAATTAGCCTAACATGGGCTTGCTTTCATATCTTCCTCTACTGTCAGTTATGCTGTTATAACAAAGCAAATAATTTCCCGAACGTGACTCAGAAATTTACTCTCTTCATTTAATTGAGGGATTGTGGTCTTAGCTTCTCGGGTAAGTTGTTCATGTTCGACTGTATTATGAGCTTGATATTCTGCTAATAATGCTTTTTGGCACATTAATGATACTCGATTTTCTTGGCAAACTTGTTGTTGTTTACTGATTAAAAATTGAGGATTTATATATCTAATAAATCTTCAATTGTTTTGATTCTTGCTTCAATAGTTGTAACTTTATTACTAAGTTTCACAGTATCTTCGCAAGGATATTTAACTTTTAGTTTAATAGTTAGTGATCTAGCAATTAAATATTGATAACCATGAATAGCTGGAGGTAAAGTAGTTAGTAATAAAGTCGCTCCATAACTAACATAACCGACATCACTAATGCCAGTCATAGCGGATCAATAAAGTGCAAAAGCAGAGATTAAATGCAGGGCGATCGCGCCGTTTAGTTTCCTAATCGAATCAAGGTTAAAGTAAATCAAGAGTTTAAGATTAGAAAAGTTTTGCAGAACAAGGAATATTTGGCAACTAATATATAGACAAAGCTGTCAAATATAAATTGCGATGAATAAACCTCCTAAAAACACGATAGATGTTGATGCGGGAACACTACTACTAATTGTTTCTGCGATGATCCTATTACCCTTATTGATCACTGGCTTTGTTTCTCACTAGCTATAGTCATGGCAATAGAAAACCCAGTCACAACTTATGTACCTGGGTGTAATTATTTGTCTATTGTTTATAGCTCTATTTAAATCACGTTTAGTTAAGCTGTGGCTGCTGCCTCTTGCTTAGCTGATCCTTGGGTGCCTAATTGAATCAGTTCAATCTTATAACCGTCAGGATCTTCAACAAAGGCAATTACAGTACTTCCGTGCTTCATGGGACCTGGTTCACGACTCACTTTACCTCCTTGGGCTTTAATGCGATCGCAGGTACCATAAATATCATCAACTCCCAATGCAATATGCCCGTAACCCTTACCAAGATCATACTCCGATACACCCCAGTTATAGGTAAGCTCAATCACGGTGTTGTCTTGCTCTTCACCATAACCCACAAATGCTAAGGTAAACTCTCCTCCTGGATAGTCTTTGCGTCGTAAAAGAGTCATGCCCAAAATATCGCAGTAAAAAGCGATCGACTTTTCTAAGTCGCCGACTCTCAGCATGGTGTGAAGCATTCTCATGTTTTTATTCTCCTTTAATAACTGATTTATGCTATTTAATAATTAGATTAACGAAAAATTCTATTTAGGTTTTGCTCATTAGGCGATCGCGCTAATATGAAGACTCATCAAAGTTTGTCACTTCTGATTTGATCTGTTCGGCTTCAGCTAGAGTTTGCTCGGGGTTAAGCTGCTGGGAATTAATTACATAATTTAATTTCCATTCTTCTAATAAATCTGAGAGTAGGACTTGAATCTCATCTTGAGTAGCCTGATGACGAATTTGCTGTTTCAGAGTACGAGAAAAGTTGTTGCTCAAGCGACTAACCATAATTTTGCCTTCAGCATCAGTATAAGAATTAAGTAAAACATTATATGCTGCCTGTGCCAGATACTCTGATAACTGTTCAATTGTCTCACGGGGGATCTGATCCAATCCAGGAATTGCTCTAACAGCCTGATATAGTTCCGAGTCTCGTAACGCACCTTTGAGACTATAACGTAGTAAATTTTCGATGTCTGGTTGAACTTCTGGTAAAACTTGGTAAATAGTCAAGCCAATCAAGCGATCGATGATCTTATCAATTTTATTGTCTTCCCCAACTGTCCCCTCCTGACTAGTAGAAAATAAGAGATCGGCGATCGCACCATTAGAAATTACTTCCTGACTTTGATT
Organism: Cyanobacteria bacterium P01_G01_bin.67; assembly: GCA_039179675.1. Classification (GTDB taxonomy): domain Bacteria; phylum Cyanobacteriota; class Cyanobacteriia; order Cyanobacteriales; family Xenococcaceae; genus Waterburya. The sequence continues at coordinate 5,323 of JBCDEP010000044.1, read as the reverse complement.
TAATAGACGCACAATTAAAAACATTGAAGCTCGATGGGAAATATATGCCGCTGGTTCATGGGTAATTTGTGCTAGTATTTTTTCCAAATTAAACAAGCCAGATTTGTGAATCCTGACTGCTACAGGCAGAATCCGTAACCATCGCCACAACGGTAATAGCATCAGCAGATCATACCAGCAGCGCATCATGGCGTCCCACCAGCTGAGATCTGCTTTGTCTTGAGCAACTTTAAAAGTACGGCTGAGATACTCCAAAGCAAAAAAGATGATGAAGAAAATATCAAGCTGCCAAAAGTGTTCAATCTGGATTCCATTGGCATCAATCCGCCGATAGTAGTTGGTTTTCAACAGTGGTGCTATCTTATGGTTAAAAAAATCTAGTTCCTCAACTGTATTGGCTTGAGATAGATATTCCTGACTCCAAAATCGGTTGAAAGCTGCTTTCGCGGAACGAGTTTGCAGACGATATTCCATTCGATGTTTGAGCTTGGCAAAGGTAGCCAATTTATTGGCAGCAGCAAAAGGATTCTCTTCAATCAGATAAATACTTTGTTGTCTTAAAGAAGCTAGCAACTGTTCTGTTTCCTTAGAAAACGGACGATTACGAGTAATTTCCTGCTGCAACAGTTCTGCGGTTTGCAGATAGGCTTCGGTATCAGGGTGGGATTCAATTCCTTTAATTGGATCATAAATTCTGACCAACATAGGAACATTTTCATAGTAGAAATCTCTGCTAGATAAATAACTGAGATTAAATAAAACTAATAGTAGGTTGATTGCAGCAATCAAAGCTACCAACTTTTGCCAGAAACTATTTTGGGCAGGATTCATGGTTCGTTTTTCTGGCATATGATAATAGTTTTTTAACTAACAACAAAAACAACATCTCTATTATCTTAGAGAAGCATATTTCTGCTTAAACTGGAGACAAGATCAATTGCGATTAGCTTAGAAGTATGAGGAAGTGATGTCAGAATATTTAGCCGTAACCGAGATTATTGATTGGCAAGATCCAGACATTATCCAATTAGCTCAACGGTTAGCAACTTCAGATACTAATACCACTGCTAAAGCCTGTTTTGAATGGGTTAGAGATAATATTTATCACAGTAGTGATTATAAAATGAACCTTGTTACCTGTAGTGCCTCATCAGTATTGCGGTATAAAACAGGTTTCTGTTTTGCGAAAAGTCATTTACTGGCGGCTTTGTTGAGAGCCAATTCAATCCCCACAGGATTTTGTTATCAAAGGTTGAGTGTGTTTGACAATGGTTCGCCTTATTCACTTCATGGATTTAATGCGGTATATCTCCCAGAATTTGGCTGGTACCGTTTGGACGCACGAGGCAATAAGCCAGGGGTTAATGCTCAATTTAGTCCTCCCGAAGAACAGCTTGCTTTTAAAATCAGCTTGGTAGAAGAAATTGACTGTCATCATATATTTACTGAACCTTTAGGAGAAGTAGTAAAAATTTTGCAGGCTTATCAAACCTGGGATGAAGTGTTACACAATCTACCCGATGTTAAGCATGAGTATTTAGCTTCCTTGAGCCAGAATCTATAATTTCAGCTATTTATAATTAGCGAGCGCCAATAAGCCTATGCTCTGACTGTTCTTGTTTTACCTACCCGACTAGCAATAAGGAGAGATAGAGCCTACTTTTCTTCCCAGAAGCACTTGAAATCCATCAGCTGATTAGTTGAGAAACATTACCTCTTTCTTGCTTACACTCCGAAATATATTATGTTGTAAAACTTTTCTCAAAAAAGAGTTGACCAAAGCACGAAATCTCGTTAATATAATCAAGTCGATAAATAAATCGGCAACAGATGCGGATGTCGTATAGTGGTAATACCTTAGCCTTCCAAGCTAAAGCTAGGGGTTCGATTCCCCTCATCCGCTTATACAATTATACCAGGGGTTTCAGCCTATCGAAGTGGGAAACAAATCGAGGTTAACATGTATTATGCCCCCGATTTGCCCCCGACAGCACTAGGTTAATAGAAACTTCATGGAACTTTGTCTATTCTGAAAAGAATGACTCAAAGTTCACTTCTTTCAATATTTCCAATAGTAGAGTGGCTGACATTGAATAGTTTGCCTACAGTTCTCTGCGTCAATCCTTGATTGATAAGCTGTAAAATCTTTTCTTTGTCTGAGTTACTCAGTTTGGCTTGTCGTAACCCATTTTGGTAAGCATGAGAAACATTAGCACTGCATGATACCCATTCAAGGTTACAGAGATGATTATCAGCCTTACAGCCATTGATATGATTTACTTCAGGTAAGTTATTTGAATTTGGAAGGAAAGCTTGAGCAACTAACCGATGTATAGATAATCTCTTCTTCTTGCCATTGAGCCAGAAGCCGACTGTTAGATATCCTTTTTTGGTTTGATAAGGCTTGAGGATTTTGCCTGTCCTGTTATTTTTGACTCTTCCATGATTGCTGACTTGATAATTAGGAAAACCTTCGATGTCTTTCCAGTATTCGCTACTTCCTACGTCGCATCTCCTATCGTCGATGGGAGCAGTAGAAGCGGGTGCGTATTTTGACGCTGCTGATGTTTCGTACATTAATATTTTTCATAATTCTAAAAGTTTCAAATCAATTACTTATACCACTATTGTACTCTTGATTCCCTATCAATAGTTCTATTAGGCGACAACACTCAAAAACAAAACAATCGACCTGCTGATTTAGCACAAGAAATCTCAACAGTTAACTTAGTGAGAAAAGCAATCAGTCGTGGGCGATGTTTTGTTCCCCCACAGATAAATTGAATAGAGAGAATATTAAGACGCAATTGGTACTTCATCACCTTTCTGAACCAAATACGCTTCAGTAATCCAAAAGTCTTTTTGACCCTCTCTATGTTTGAGGGAATGATTGTACAAACAGGTAGCTAGTAAATGATCCCCCAAGTTAGCTGTTACTTCGTATGCCGACTGAGCATTGGCAGAAGTAGTCACAATATCAGCTAGCTCTACTTCAGATAGAGGAATTGATTTATATGGAGGAAAAGGATATTCACTTTGTCCAGTTTCCTCTTTCTTAACAGGCAATAACCATGTATCAGTTACAGCCTTATTACTTTTATGGTCTAACTCCTTCTTGAGATTAAGTGGAGCTAACTTACGTGAGTTATCTTCTGTAATATATTCAATTACTAATTCATGCTTACAGTTAGTTACGACTGTTGGCTTGTCTACTGTATATCTAGAGTCATATAACTCATGGATTTCTTTAAGGTGTGCGCCATAGGTATTAGCTCTCTGGTAATTTGAGAAGCCTAAGTAACATTTGGATGTAGAAGGATCATAGAAGATATCAGGGACTATACGTACTAACTGCTCTTGCCAATCTAATTCTGCTTTCTGTTCAGGTGTCCAGTCATTAACTATGTCCTCAATAAATTCTTTTGTACAGTAGAACTTAACCTCATATTTGTAGCCGTTCATAGTCTCAGTATCACTAAGCATTGAAGGCTCAGAAATACTATCTCTAAATTCTTCTGCTTCTTCCCGATCGTGGAAGCCGGCACTGCACAACTAAAAGGTGATTGCTAAGATGCATATGTACCATAAACTTTAGTCCTATGAAATGTGTTTATTGTGAAAGTGAGCGTGTCGTCAAGAACGGAAAAGGTCAACTCAGCGCTCAAATCATTCAAAGATACTTGTGCCATGAATGCGGACGACGGTTCAACGAGCGAAGCGGCACCCCAATGGCAAGACTGCGTACTGCTCCAGAAACGATCTCCCTAGCGATGAAAGTTAGAGGAGAAGGACTCGGTATCAGAGCAACAGGTAGAGTGCTTGGAAAGTCAGGAGGAAGCATTATCAACTGGGAAAAACGTTTGTCAGAGCAGGCTACAAATTGGTCACCTCCTGCACCTGAGGCGAGTGAGGTGACCCTAGAAGGAGATGAAGTTTATACTCGCCTACGCGAGAATCTTCCCCCCCCGAAATCTCCCAAGGCTGGACGATTCACTTTATCGAGCGAACCAGTCGCTATTGGGTTGAGGCTCAAGCTGGACTTAAAAATGCATCCTTCTTTGAGAAAGGCGTCAAAGCCGCCTGGGATTGGGCAAAGCCCAGTAAATGGATTCGATGGTTTACAGATGGAGAACGACGCTATGGTAAACAGTTGTGGAAACTAGCCAGTGTGTATCTAACCCAAAGTGAAACGACTAAAAGTTATGGATATCGTAAAGTTTGGCGGGAAGGATTAGAAGTAGCTATCAAGGTCAAAGGCTCTCAGGGTAAGCCTCATGTTGAATGGCTTAAACCAGAACATCCCTTTACCGCTATCAGTCCTAAATCAGACGTTCACGCCAATCACAATGAAGCTCAGAATAGTTCCCTCAGACGAAGAGCTAGCGCTTATCAAAGACGTATGAACCACTATGCAAAAGTTGTTGAAGGATTACAACGAGCATTGAACGTACAACGGTTGATTCATAATTGGGTTCGACCTCATTGGGGATTAGAGAAAAACCAGACCCCAGCGATGGCAATGGGTTATCTTGAACGTCCTGTCACAATGATTGAACTACTATCTTCCAGAGGCTTTAAGTTCATCACCCTTTAGTTAAACAGTGCCGCTTTCTCAAACTCAAGATTAGTGTCTAGCTAAGTTGCCGAGCAAAAATTTGACAGAGTTAAGATATCGAGTATCTTGAAAAGTAGCTTCTGAAAGTCTACCAGAAGCGATCGCACCTCTGACTAAATCTTCTGCTTTAATTCTCTTGGAGCGAACCCAAGTTAAGAGAGAACTATGAGAGGGAATACCTCGACCCCGAAAACGACCTTGATAGCTACCTTGAACGAGATTGAAAGGAGTAATTTGATTGATACCACTAGCATTAGCTCGATTGATAGTATTAACTTCGTCAGCCAAAACAGGAGTGACCAAACTAGAAAATGCTAAGGCAGACATAGTAGAAATTACGAACTTTTTCATCGTCTTTCTCCTAATTGATTTACTTTAATGTTTTGGATAGATTGTCTTTGAGGATTTTTACTCTAGAAAGCAATCGAGAAGAAGCAAGGAAGTATAAAACCAAACTAATATCGCAGTACCTTTTTTGGTTAGGACGAAAATTAATCCCTTGTGAGTAGTGATTGTCCTAATCAGCCTGTATCTCTATAGAACCCATTTGAGATCTTTTTAGGCAGGAGCAAGTCTCTTAAGCATTAGTCGCACAAAACAAAGATTAAGTTTCGTAGTAGCATGAGCTAAAGTTCTTTCAAAGTTCTTAACCAGGCTCTTACATCTTTCCATCCAAGAATTACTTCTTTCTATGACCCATCTGGCTTG
>JBCDEP010000015.1:0-58320 GCA_039179675.1 Cyanobacteria bacterium P01_G01_bin.67 | reverse complement strand
GTAATCTTTCTCGTAAGCTCTCATTTATTATAGGTCTTTCTATCTTCTGGGAAAGTGGGTAATAAATTTTTTCGACATGATATCTTACTTCAGGAGTTAGCAATTGAGTAAATTTAGATAGTTGTTTGATGATTGAAGTATTTTTAACTCTCCTTTTATCTGAACTTAGGTGTATTTTTTTGTCAAATTTAAATCTAGAATTTATAATAGGCTTGCCCATTCTGAGAGCATTTGCTATATTTTCTAGGTTTAGTTTAAATTCAATTTTAGTTTCTACTCCTAAAAACCGAAAAATACTCTCCATTGTTTTCTGTGGAAAGTTTGATAGTTCCTCTGAGGTAATGATTAAAATATTAGAGGTCGAGAACAATTCAAGATACCGCTCTAACTGCCAAAAATACTGACTACGCATGACATAGAGGTTATGATTAAGCTCTGCTAATGCTGCTTCAAAACTACGATTTTCTCTCTTCTCTGCATAAGAATGCATATAGTGGGAAATAATACGTTCAATTGGATTGCGAATTATATAAATTAATTTTGTTTCTGGAATAACTGAAACCATTTTCTGCGGTACGCCTTGATAAGCTGGATATTTTGTATAGTTTGGTGATGACTCTCCATAAATTTTTGCCTGCCCTACAAACTGAGATTTATACCATTCAATTCCTCGATGCCAATTTTTTTCTTCTACAAAAAAATTTAATTCTTTTTGCCGAGACATAGAAATTTCTGGATGGAGATTGAGATAGTAATGCAGACTAGTCGTCCCAGCTTTCATTGCGCCAATAATTATTAAATTAGGTAAATTTCCTCTGTCCATTATTTTGTAAAATCTTGTGTTGATTAGGCAATGATTGATAATATTTACAAAAAAAATTAATTCATAAATGCATGCTTTTGATGAATTACATAATAATCAGCTCTCTCCTTATCATCTACATTTATTTAATAACGTTTATTTTTTGTACTACTGCTTTCAATCTCTTTAACAACAAAAACTTGAGAGATAAACTACCAGACATAGAGCTAAAAAACATGCTATTTCTGAGCTTTAAATTAGTTATTTCTTCCGCCAACAATAAAATATTAGATAATGCTTGATTAAGTTGATTAGCCAAAGTATAATACCCTAATCTATTTGCCATATCAACCAAAATATCTTTTCGACTTTGTATTTGCTTGATTTTCAGTTCATAATCATCTCGGTAAAGAGGTTCTAAATCAATTGATTGCTCCAATTCATTCGATAACCGTATCAAAAGAACATTTTTCTCAACTGGATTTAATTGATCAAAACCACCGTAAACAGCAATAATATTTTCATCATTCCACTGTAAGCAAGCATACTGGTAAATATAGTTTTCTACAGTTTTACCTACCTTTTTCTTGACTAGCTCTCGTTTCCAAGAGGTAACTTTACGACTACCATCGCCAAAATCTCCAAACTCATATACAGAATGAAGTAATCCTGAAACAATTACGGAAGTTTCTTGTTTTAACTCTACTAAAATGCTGGCTGTTCTGACTAAATGAGCTATGAATGGCTTTCCCGAAGATTGAAAACCAGCGCACAACTCTATGCAATATTGATATGAGTCAAAGATAAAATGTAGCTCATCTAAACTATAGTGATACTTTCTTAATTGATTTAATAACTGAACATTATTCTGAGCAAGCTCTAGTTTGTTCATAACATTATGCATTTATTTGTTTTGATACCATTGCACTAAACTATGGATACTTTCTTTAATAGAAACTTGAGGGGAGTAACCTAATTCTTGTTTTGCTTTACTAATATTTAGTACTTTATTGGTTAAAAATAGATCGTATCGGTTTCCCTGAGGAATTTTAATTTCAAAATTACGATACAGAAAATGAGCGGTATCACCAAAAAATTTAAAGGGAGCCAATAAACCTAGCATTTTGATCTCATTAACTCCCAATTCTTCAGCCATCAAATTAAATAGTTGTTTTAGTTGAATTGGCTTTTCACCTCCTATCAAATAGCATTCTCCTTCAATATTTTTAGTATGAGCACAGCACAACAACCCCTGTACAGCATCATTAACATCTACTGTATGGTGGTAATTTTCTCCTGTGCCAATCCCTCGAAAATTGCCGACGGATATAGCTCTAAGTAATCCAGACCAATCATAAGCTCTCGCCCCCGTAATGCTGGTAAGACGAGCTGCCACAACTGGCAATTCCTCATTTTGATGGTGATTCATAACTAGTTTTTCAGCTAGCCATTTTGTCTGACGATAGGGAGAATCGGGATTGGCTGGGGTTTTTTCATCTACAGGAGAGTGACTAATCGTTCCATATATTCCTGTAGTACTTCCATAAATCAATCTCTCTATGCCATTATTGAGACAAGCTTGAGCCACATTTCCAGTACCACCGACATTTACATCGTAGTAAGTCTGGGTTGAAATTCCTGAGCTAGCAACTATACCAGCTAGATGATAAACATTTTGACAACCTTTGACTGCTTGTTCCACAGCGGAGCGATCGCGAATATCTCCATATATAATTTCTACGGGAAGACTTGCTAAGATAGAGGCATCAATCGATGGTTCAACCAAACATCTGACTTCATATCCTTTCTGTGCCAAGGTTTCAGCGAGGTGACTCCCCACTAAGCCTGTGGCACCTGTAACTAGAACTTTCATCTTCAAATTCGCCTATTTTCAAAAGATTTATACATTTTCTGCCCATTTCTTCATTTTTTGAGGAGCAATCATCGTGGCAGACATTCCCAGCATTTCTGCACCCCTACCAAGGGTAGAAACAATTAGTAGCAGAGGGAAACAAAGTATGCGAGAGAAGAGGCTCCGATTGAGGTGGCGACTAAAGCGAAACCAGCGAGGAATATCCAACAGAATATGCCAAATCATAGTAACCAAAGGTTCTAAAATCCCAGTTTTAGTAATCCATTGGTTAGGATATTGCTTGTCCAATCGTCTGAGATGATAAACCTCATACCCGTAACGAAAATGCAAAGAGATTAACCAGTATTTCCAAGAAAAGAAATGTGCTGCTTGTTGTTGGGATCGATAAGCAATATTCAATCCGTCATTCAATAAAGCTCGGTATAGTAGGGAAGAAGAAAGAACCCGTCCAAATTCTGTGCGATATCGGTGACTGAGAAATATAGAGGTTTTCATGGCTACGTTGTGATCCATAAATCCCCCTGCTTGCAATAAATTGTCTTGGTAAATATTGCCTTTTCCTACCGCCCAGCCCCAAGTGAGTGTGGCGATCACATGCATTAAAGCCGAATCTGGTTCTAGTCCTCCTGGTTGACGAAATAAACTTGGTCCGACTACGACATCAGCACCTTTGGCTATCCCCTCCGAGATTGCTGCCAACCAAGTAGATCTGGGACAGACATCGGAATCAGTGAAAGCAATAATATCTCCCACAGCCAAATTGGCACCGCCGTTTTTTAGTTCATAGTAATTGGCGTCGTCAAAACTCAGGGTTTTGATTTCTAAAAATTCGGATTCATCTCTAAAAATTTCTTTCCAGCCCTCGGTTTGCTCGGAGCTTCCCACGAGAATAACTTCCACTTGTGCCAGAGGGAATGTCTGATTTCTCAAGGCTGCTAGAGTTTCTTCCACAGTCCCCAGATCTCGAGACTGATTATATCCTTCAATAACGACAGAGATAATAGTCTTTTGGTCTGAAAGAGTTTGTTGATTTTTTGGTTCAGTTGATTTAGCTAAATTGGCAGTCATAACACGCTTAGTTTTCTGAATCTTAAATTTAGGAATTTTTTATTATCGTCAATTAAGGTAAATTGGCAGTCAGAGTAACTTATCAAACTAACTCCAGAGTTAACCGCAATTTTACAACCGTTTTTAGTGAGATAGACTCCACCTCAAATTAGTTAGTTAGTAGCTTATCAGCTATCAACTTTTTAAAATTTGATTATGGTCTACTAATGTGTGACGCAATATGCGGAGCGGTATCCTTTAGGACGTAGGAGCTAATACATGCGGCAAAGTGCCTTTGTTTAGGGAAAAGCACAGTAAGTTAGAAAGCGATCACCAAGTAGTTTTTTCGTACTAATAAACGAAGTTTCTTGATCGTTGAATTGATTACAGATTTTTTGTTAATTTCTTCATTTGTTGAGGAGCAATCATCGTGGCAACCATTCCCAGCATTTCTACACCCCTGCCAACCGTAGAAATAATTAGCACAAGTGGTAAGTAACCCCAGCGAGCGAAAAGGCGCCGATTGAGGTGCCGACTAAAACGCAACCAGCGTGGAATGTCTAATAAAATATGCCAAATCATGGTCACCAGAGGTTCTAAAATCATAGCTTTAGTAATCCATTGATTAGGATATTGCTTGTCTAATCGTCTGAGGTTGTACACCTCGTAGCCATAACGAAAATGCAAATTGAATAGCCAATATTTCCAGGAAAAAAAATGTCCTGCCTGCTGTAGCGATTGATAAGCGATATTTAATCCATCATTTGCTAAATCTCGGTACAACAAAGGAGAGGCAATTACTCTGCCAAACTCTGTAGCGTAGGGATGACTGAGAAATACTGAGGTTTTCATGGCTACGTTATGATCCATAAATCCCGCTGCCTGCAACAAGTTATCTTGGTAAATATTCCCTTTCCCCACAGCCCAGCCCCAACTGACAGACGCTAAAATTTGCATTAGAGGAAAATCTGGGTCTAGTCCTCCTGGTTGACGAAATAAACTTGGTCCGACTATGACATCAGCACCTTTGGCTATCCCCTCCGAGATTGCTGCCAACCAAGTAGATCTGGGACAGACATCGGAATCAGTGAAAGCAATAATATCTCCCACAGCCAAATTGGCACCGCCGTTTTTTAGTTCATAGTAATTGGCATCGTCAAAACTCAGGGTTTTGATTTCTAAAAATTCGGATTCATCTCTAAAAATTTCTTTCCAGCCTTCAGTTTGCTCGGAGCTTCCCACGAGAATAACTTCCACTTGTGCCAGAGGAAATGTCTGATTTCTCAAGGCTTCCAGGGTTTGATTCACAGTCCCCAGCTCCCGTGACTGGTTAAATCCCTCAATAACGACAGGGATAATGGTCTTTTGGTCTAAAACAGTTTGTTGGTTTTTAACTTCAGTAGATTGAAATAAATGATTAGCCATTGTCACCTTCTAATAAAGACTAGGGATTAACTTGTAATTTGATGATATAAATTAATAAATTGAGCAACAAAACCACTCTCGGTAAAGTGTGCCAAAGCAACTTCTCTTCCCTGTTTGCCCATTTGTTCAGCTAAATGGCGATCGCTCAATATTTGCTCTAAACTATTAGCCAAAGCTGTTACATCTTCTGATGGAATGAGTAGTCCTGTTTGTTGGTGACAAACAATTTCCCGTAATCCCCCTGCATCTGTGGCAATTACGGCTGTTCCTCTCATCATTGACTCAATGGCGACAATCCCAAAAGGCTCTACCCAACGGGAAGGAACTACTTGAACCCAAGCATGGGACAATTTTTCTTCAAGTAAAGGACGAGATAAATGCCCTAATAAAGTAACTTGGTTTTGTAATCCTAATTGCTCGATTAGAGACTTTAAGGAGGCTTCAGCTTCTCCTTTTCCAGCAATTAATAACTGACCATCAGGAATCTTTTGCTTTACTTGGGCAAAAGCTTTAATCAAAATATCCACCCCTTTTTCCCAAACCAAACGACCAGCAAAAACTACAGTAGGAGGGGTTTGTAAGAGAGGACGACTGGGACAAATTGGAATGCCATTCCAGATGACTTTAACCGGTTTGATTCCCTGTGCTACTAGGCTATCTTTGACGGCATGACTGTTTGCCACCACCAGATTAAATGCTTGACGCCATCGCTGCCACAAGCTCATTTGCCACATTAAAGGAACCCAATCACGAATTGGTAAGCATTTATTTTTATAACAGGCAGTTCCTACGGAATCTTGGCAAAGATCACCAGTAGGCAAAATTTTAGTTCCTAGAGGGCAAATTGGTCGATACCAAGCAACATGGTAAATCGTCGGAATATTTGCCAGTAGAGGTAGAATACTGGGGGAAAGTTGCGTTAAAAAGATTCTGACATGAACCACATCAGGTTGAAACTCAGATAATACTTGTCCTAGCTTCTGATACGCCCAAGGATTCGTTGATTGCAGCAAAGTTCGGTACCTAGACGTCGTGCCCAAACACTGGTAATCCGCTAAATTTTGTTGATTTAATGGTCTTGCCGAACTAGCAAACAGCCTCGCATCATGTCCTTTGAGTCTTAGTTGTCGCCGCAAAGCCAGCATAATCAGCTCGGCTCCCCCAGTGGGAGTTGCGTAATCATTAACCAGTAGGATCTTCAATCTTTTCACTCCTCAACACTCAAATATGCTACCAATTTATGTTCGTTTTTCCTGCCACAATTGCAACTTGATGTATTCTTGAAAAGGTTAAAAACCAATCAGACCAAAACTAATTAACCTGAAAAATAATTCAAAAATAATTCAAAAATAATTCAGATTGAGCATCTATTATGCTTTGTATTGGACATCGTGGAGCAATGGGGCATGAGCCTGAAAATACCTTACTATCAGTCAGAAAAGCGCTGTCATTGGGTGTTGATGCAGTGGAGATTGATGTTTACAATGTTGAAGACAATTTGATCGTTATCCACGATCGCGATTTAGCTCGAACTACCAACGGTACTGGCTATCTTCAGGATCAGAGTTTTGCCTATTTACGATCGCTCGATGCGGGCAAGGGAGAGCAAATCCCCACCTTAAAAGAAGTAATTGATACTGTAAATCGCCAGGCTGTGGTCAATATTGAATTGAAGGGTATTAATACTGCTAAGTTAGTTGTGGATTTGATTCAAGAATATCTTCACCAGGGATGGTGCATGGAAGATTTTATAGTTTCTTCTTTTAATCACTATGAATTGCATTTAGTAACCACGCGTTGTCCCCAAATTATCACTGGAATGCTGATTTATGGTTTACCTTGGGACTATATAGCAATAGCTCAAAAATTACAGGCAGATATTGTGATTGCCAGCCTAGATTTTGCCACCTCAGAACTGATCGAGAAGGTGCATCAACATAACTTACCAGTCTGGATTTATACAGTTAATCAGCATCATGATCTCAATTGTCTCAGAGCTTGGCAGGTAGATGGTATATTTACCAATTATCCTGAAATAGTCGTCTCCAACTCAACCAATCAATGAAAAGCGATCGCTTGACGCGTTGGATCTATCCGACACTAGGATTGCTGCTGCTTAGCTTCTCCCTCTATGTTCTCCATCAAGAGTTAGGTCGCTACCAACTAGAGGATCTGCTCCACAGTCTCTCTTTAATTAGCGATCGCCAATTATGTGGTGCCTTGAGCTTTGCTTGTTTAGGCTTTTTGGTAATTAGTAGCTACGATTTGGTTGCTTTTCAGTATCTTAATCATTACTTAAACCGCAAAAGAATTCTGTTTGCTACCTTCATCACCTATGCTGTTAGCAATACCACAGGCTTTACTTTACTAATTGGCGGGGGGATTCGCTATCGCTTCTATTCTTTCTGGGGAGTCCCCACCAGAATTATTGCCAGAATTACAGCTTTAGGCAATCTTACTTTTTGGTTAGGATTGCTTACCGTTAGCGGCATTACTTTTGTAATTAATCCTTTACAACTACCGCCTTCTCTCAAGATTGAAATCACAGCTATTCGTTACTTAGGAGTTGCGGCAATCATCGCCGTAAGTACCTATCTCTACTTTGGCTGGCGAAGAAAACGTTGGAAAATCAAGGGCAGAATCTTTCGTTTTCCCCAGCCAGCAACCTCACTAACGCAAATTACAGTTTTTGCTCTCGACTGGGCATTAGCAGCAGCCATCTTATATTGCTTGATTCCTGACTATCCTAATAAATCTTACGACCAATTTTTTAATATTTATTTATTTAGCATGACAGCCTCAATTATGAGCCATATTCCTGGAGGAATTGGTGTATTTGAAACTGTAGTTATGTTTTTGTTGCCTAAAAACCTAGCGACGCCAGACATTTTAAGTTCGTTGCTGGTTTATCGAGCAATTCGCTTTTTGCTGCCTTTGAGCATAGCCTTAATTTTAATCGTTTGGTTTGAAGTTAGACGAAAATTGAGAACTAGACCAGAACAGGATTAACTAATAACTTAAAAATAAAATTACTTGTCAGATTATTCAGGCGATCGCAATTTTTCCACCTGTTGACGGATTTCAGGATTGTACAAGCGTAAATAATTCCAGTAATTACCAAATACCCCTTCAACATAATCTTTCGTTTCTGCAAAGGGAATTTGCTCTACAAAGCGATCGCGATCATTAAGATCGTACCGATTCAACCAGGCATTAACGTTTCCTGTTCCTGCGTTGTAACTGGCGACGGCGAAGAGGGAGTCATCCTGATAACGATGATGATTGTGCCTTAGATACCAGGTTCCAATTTTGATATTGTCTTCAGGATTTGTTAGGGAATAATTTGGCAGTTGAATTTGTCCTGCAACCCATTGGGCAGTGGGGGGGACAATTTGCATTAAGCCCACGGCACCGACTGTAGAATCAATCGTCGGGTTAAAGGTAGATTCTTTCCGCATTACGGAAATAACTAGTAAAGGATTAATTTGTTCTTGTTGCGCATATTTTAGAATTTGGGACTGATAAGGAAAGGGAAACAAACTATGCCAATAAGCCTGAGTTTGGCGTAATTGTCGCCACTGCTTTAATTCCTCGGAAGTTTCTCGTTTAGTCAGATCCCAGATTGACTGCATTCCTGCACTATACTGACCCAGTTCTAGCATCAGAACCCCTGCCGTAAATTGCTCCTGAACTGATAATTGTTGAGGATGTTCTATTTCAGTCTGTAAGACTAACCAAGCATCTTCATATTGTCCTAGCAGGTAGAGTTCCTGAAAAGCTTCCGAACCCATCGGTAAAGGACGATAGGTTTTAGTTAAGTTTAAAGTCGGCGATAAAGGACGTAGCTGATCAAAATCCCCCACATCCCAGCCCAGCATAACCGCAGCCCGCCACGCCCAGTAAGATTGAGGATAGAGTCCGATTACTTGCTTAAAGGCTTTCTGAGCTGCCTCTGGCTTATTCAGCTCCACTGCCCATTTTCCCGCAGTGTAAAGAGCTTTGGGGGCAAAGTTCAGCTCTTGCGGAGATTCGATTACGGGCTGCATCCATGACCAAGCATCTTCCTTATTACCGTTGGCAGCTAATTTTTGAGCAATATGCCAGCGATATTCCGCAGCGGCAGCAGAATCACGATATTGGTTTAAGAGTTTGTGTCGGGAATCAGCAGCAGCTTGATGCTTGTCAAATCGTTCGTGGACTTTCGCTTTAGCACGGTGGGCTTGCGGGGCATACTGAGGAAATTCAGCGATCGCCTTTTCCAGATAAACTACGGCTTCATCACCACTAGAAATACTTGCTAGATAAATTAGAGCTTGTCCTGCTTCCCTAGCATCATGATACTCTCTGATTAGTCTATGGTATGCTCGTCGGGCAGTGCTGAGATTTCCATTACGATGAAATCCCCGAGCTGCGCGGTAAAGATTTCGGGGAATCGGATTGGCTAAGGTGTAAGCGTCAGCAGCCTTACGATGCTCACCATCTCGCCAATAACCATCAGCAATAGCCTCCCAATCATCTGGAGTTAACTGAGCTGGATACTCCAATACCAGGCGATCTCGGATCGGATTAAGAGCTGAGTCACGACTGTATTTTGCCAATAGCAATAACAGCTCAAACTGATCGGGATTCTGACTGAGACGTTGATGAGCAATCTTGTGAGCCAAAGGATGAAAAGGAAACTGCTGGATAAGTTTGGCTTGATGGGAGGCTTTATTTTCTTGAAGTAGGAATAGTGAATTAGCCGCCAAGGAATGTTGGGGATAATTTTTAATCAGGTATTTAAAGGTTTTTTGGGCAGCTGTTTGCTGTTGAATCTGCTGGTATGCCTGAGCAGTTTTAAACAAAATCTGGGGACGCAGTAGGGGATAATCTTTGCCTAATCCTTGCAGATAGGTTAGTGCCTGTTCTCCCTGTCCTTGCTTGATCAAGTCTGTTGCCAGCAAGTATTGGGCGCGGTAACGATCTCGTTGCTGATCTAACTGTTTTTCTGAGCTTGAAACCAGAAGCTTCAGCTGAGACCTTCTAGAAGTAGGAGTAAGCGATCGCAAACTAACTAAGGAAGATTTCTGTGGAGAGTACTTCTCAGATTTAGGGGAGCGAAAACTACTATTGTGCCAAGATAGCCAGCCAAAACTACAGAGTAAAACTAGAGCAATTAACTTTTTGTGCCTCCAAAGTAAGATTTGAGTGGGAGGTTTGAGCGGTTGTTGTATCTGAGTTTTTTCAGTTCGCACGCGAGATTCTAGCATGAGGTCAACAGGGAAATCGAGATTAAATAACAGTATTGGTCTAAATATTTCCTAAACTTTGAGGGGTATTAATCTTAGGTGCCGATAGTGCCATGTTCTGTCATCCCTAGCTAAAGTAATTTTGCCAACCATGAGGAGCAAGCATTGAGCTTCACAGTTGATATGCACTGCATGATGATGAAATGTAAGCCTTGGCATGGTCATAAAAGTCACAATTGGAACTATGATTACTCACTCTGCGTCAAATTCTCATAACTAATCCATCAGAGAAATATTTTTTGCCTAGTCATGTTTAACGCAAAACACCGAAAAGTAGCCACCTCTTTATTAATGATCTTGTCTGCCTCAGCAGCAACAATTTCCAACCCTGTTAATATAACCCCTGCTCAAGCTCAGCTTTTTCCCGAACAGAGACCAACCAGAGAGCGCGAATATAATTCTCCTCGACGTAATCCGACCACCATTCCCAATACTGTTCCTCGTGGTTTTATTATTCCCGTCGAGTTTGAAGAAGAGAAAATCTTAGTTACCCCCGAAGAAACAGTCCCTGTCACCCTAATAGTTGCCGCTAATGTGAGAGATAGTAGACGCAATACTTTGATTCCTTTTGGCAGCGAAATTATCGGTCAAATTGAACCCAGTGAAGATGAATCTGGGTCCTGGTTTGTGGCAGACGAAATTGTGTTTCCTGACGGTACATCCCAATCAATTGATGCCGTATCCGAGGTTGTAACTCGTCGAGAAACCATCAAAAAAGGTGCCAATGCAGGAGATATTCTTAAGGGCGCAGCCATAGGTGGCGCAGCGGCGACAGTGCTAGCGGAAATCTTCGGCGATATTGACGCGTTAGAAGTTTTGGGAGGTGCAGGTGCAGGTGCAGTTGCAGGACTGTTGCTGGGAGGAAAAGAAGTAGAATTGATTTCCATTGACCCCAACAACGATTTAGACTTAACTTTACAAACTAATCTGGCAGTACGCTAAATCTTAAGCAAGTTTTCACTCTCCTTTAACATTTTTTAATTTCTCAGCATCGAGTTGTTACTGATGATAATGATTCTTATGGATTGTGCAATCTAATTTAAGAATTAAGTTGGAAAATAAAAGTTACCAAATCGCCTTTTCCTAGAGCAATGCGATCGCCTGCTCTTAAGCGATGGCGGTTCCCTTGCTGTAAGGGGGCATGATTCACATAAGTGCCATTGGAACTCCCAACGTCTTCAATATAATAAGCATCACCCTCGATTCTGATATCGGCGTGAATCCTTGACACAACCTCGGAATCAGGAAACCCAGCGACGTCAATATCGGGAGGGATTTGACCATTAGGTTTACCAATGTGAACCACATCTAGATTATAAGCAATTTCAATAGTAGTGTTACTTTGCAGATGAAGCAGGCTTGCTGTTTGCACTTGCAGTTGTGTTGCTCCACTGATGGTGCCTAGCCCTTCTAGATTAGGATCAGGTGTCTGAGAGCTTTCCCCTGGCTCTGGAGCAAAAGTCTCTAATTCCTCTTCTGCACTAGCTGATTTTGGCTCTGTTGATAATTCTGCTAATTCCTCTGGCTCCTCCAGCTCTGGATCTAAATCAGGAGATTCAGATTGCCAGGGCATGGTGACTTCATTGGTTGAACTTTGCTCCAAATCGGCAAAATCTGTTTCTGCGGACTCAGAGCTGAAACTAGTCACAGGAGCTGATTCAACTTCGGGAAAGCCATTCGGTATTTTCTGAGTTTGAGCAATGGTCTGATTATCATCCTCATTATCATCCCAAGGACTTTTGATTGGGGTTGACATTACAGTTTCAGGCAAAATATCTGGGCTACCTCCTGATAAAGGTATTTCATCTGGGAGGGATACCTCTTCTAATGACATATTAGGCATTGGACCGATAGCAGTTTCCTCTATTGATGCCGACAAGGGCGTGTTTTCTGCCTGTAAATTAAAGCCACATTGACCACAAAAAGTCGCATCTGTTTGGACTGATGCTCCACAGTTAGGGCAGCTAGTTGTAGCTGGCAAAGGAGTATAACAATTTTCACATTGCAAAGATCCTTCTGGATTTTGATGATTGCAACTGGGGCATGTAATCATAGGCTATTTCAAGAGTAACTACTATACTGCTACCAACATGGGTACTTTTTTTTCCCACTATACTACTCTGAGGGTTGAGTTATTTAAAATTAGCCTGTGAAATTGCAATTGTTGACTCAACCGCTTAAAACTGAAAGACCAAAAATTCTGGCTAACAACATCAAAATATTGCTTTGCCTCGTTTTCGGCTGATTTCTAGAGCGATAACTTAATTTAACTCTCATTAAATTCGGGAATCTAGGTTTAATCCAAGAGGTCAACCGCTGCTGCTTGATCAAGTAGCCAGAGTAGCTCGCCTTGGGGCTTAATCAAACGAGAAGGATACTGAGCTGCATCCCCCTGAGGGGCAAAAACTTGTTCTAATGCGGGACGTTTGTTATCACCTGCCACCATAAAGAGAACGCATCGAGCCTGGTTGATTAAGGGTACGGTAAAAGTGAGTCGAGGTTGACCATCTTTATTGCCGACAGTGATTAGGCGATCGCCTACGGACAAAGCTGCCGTGTGGGGAAATAGAGATGCCGTATGTCCATCATCTCCCATGCCCAAGAGAATCACATCAAATGTAGGAAATCCTGACTCGATCTGGAAAAACTGTCTTAATTCAGCTTCATGCTTAGCGGCATCTTGGTTGGGGTCATCACTAGTAGTATTCATCGGATGTACGTTATCGTCGGGGAAAGCAATTTTATCGAGCCAAGCCTGACGAGCCATTCTTTGATTACTGTCCTGGTGAGTCATAGGAACATAGCGTTCATCTCCCCAAAAAACATGTATTTTTGACCAGGGCAAAGATTCAGTTGCCAAAGCTTCGTAAAGCGGTTTTGGTGTACTGCCGCCAGCAAGTGCAATGGTAAATTGACCCCTAGATTCCATTGCCGCCTTAATTTTAGTAACAATAATATCTCGCGATCGCTCGATTAATGCTGATTTGTTAGGGAGGATTTCAAGATTACGGTTTAAAGTAGCCATTTTATTTAGCCCCAAATTATTATTTATATTTGCTTGTCTTGATTGAGTCAGGTCAGCCTGAATCGGACTTAGCCAAATTGTCACCGACACTGCTAATCTTAGAACTATCAGCTAAATCTCCAACCAAAATTTAAACTCTGTTTAGTAATTCCTGTTGCTGACAGTTAGCTCATCAAATGAGAAATTTACTCCCTTTAACTAGGTAGATGTAATTAAATATAAGATGGGCTAACCATAGGGTCAGCCCTAAAGGATACACCTGCTGCTAAGGTCAGGAGTAAGCCTTAAAGGATATATGCCAAGCGGTATCTATCCCCTTGCGGGACACCTGCGGTTAAGGTCAGAAAAAAAATTAGCATTAGTATCTTACGTCTGATGTGAATTAAAAAACCTTAAAATCATTCATTTAAAATCTTGATCGTCAAATTTTTCAATCTGTATAGTCAAGAAACTAAAATTTATTAGTTTTATTGAAAGCTAATAGCTGTCCTAAAGGATATTGCTTCGCATAATAGTTAAGAGCTAAAAATTAGTAGACTAGAACGAAGCCAATTCACATTTAGCGTATCTTATAAATAATCTCGTCCACCTACTTACTTGATCTTCACTCGCTCTTGGCTGGCAATCGAAATCATGGAGATCTGACTTTCAAAGGGTAAAATAAACGTTTAGCAATATTTCATGATTTTAAATTAAAAGCAGTTAGTATTTAGAAAGATCACATAAATGTATCTATGTCAATAGTTGCAACAATTCTTTGTAAGCTTTACAACTTATATTAGAGTGAAACATATAAATTTAGTTGTAAGGAGAGTAATTGCTCTGTGCTACAACGCTTAAAGCAAGATTTAAAAAGTGACTTAATCGCTGGTTTATTGGTAGTAATTCCTTTAGCCACAACTATTTGGCTGTCTATTTCTACTGCCAAGTGGGCAATCGATTTATTTACCCGCATTCCCAAACAAATCAATCCTTTTGATGGACTAGATCCCGTTTTAACTAATATTCTTAATTTTTCGGTGGGATTAGCAGTCCCGCTGTTGAGCATTCTAATTATCGGCTTGATGGCACGAAATATTGTTGGTCGATGGTTATTAGATTTTGGCGAACAGTTTCTTCAGGCTATTCCGCTGGCGGGTTCAGTTTATAAAACTCTCAAACAGATCTTAGAGACTTTATTGGGGGATTCTAAAACCAAATTTAGACGAGTAGTAATTGTTGAGTACCCTCGTAAAGGAGTTTGGACAATGGGATTTGTAACAGGTAAAGTCAGCCCTCAATTGCAAACCCATCTTCAACAAGAAATGCTCAGCGTTTTCATTCCGACTACTCCTAATCCAACTTCAGGTTGGTATGCGATAATTCCCCAGGAAGAGGCGATCGATATTGATATTTCCATTGAAGATGCCTTCAAAGTTCTCATTTCGGGAGGAATTGTTAGCCCTGAAACGCCAGCAGTTAAGCCTACTCTGACTATTCCTAAATCCAAGAAAAAAGTAGCCATCAAAAACGCCTTTGTCAGTGACCAATCTAAATTGATTTCTTTAGAAGAAGAAAGTTGAGGGAAACAAGACTGTATAATTATTGAGCTTGGTTTAATTAATCGAGCTACACCATTTCTGCACCAAAGATAGAATATGGCTCTGCGTAAACAACCCCGAAGTATTGCTCGTGAATTAGCACTGCTAAGTATCAGTCAAATCAAAACAAAACAAGGCAAGCTTTCCCAAGAAGATTTAGACAGTCTGGTTTTAGCAGCCATACGGACCCTTACCATCGAGGTTCAGGATAATCTTGAAGCAGCTTCAGCCGAAATTAAGCGAGGAGAGGAAAGACTGTTAACTAGTGAAACCCGCGCTAACGATTTAAGTAGTGCCAAGATAATGCTGCAAGAAGCTCTAGAAGTTTCCCAGGCAGCTGTGAATCGATTAGGGATGGCAATTGAATTTCCTGAATTTTTGCAGTTAACCAGTAAAGAACAGGTTAGGCAGTACGCTACTGAATTGATTGTGACAGTTAACGAATATCGCTCAGAGATCGAGCAGGCGATCACCGATGTCCTAGTCGGGTGGCAGCTGAGTCGATTACCAAAAATTGATCGGGACATACTGCAAATTGCCGTAGCCGAAATGCGCTATTTAGGAATACCAGAGAGAGTAGCAATTAACGAGTCTGTAGAGTTGGCGAAACGTTACTCTGATGAAGATGGATTTCGCTTTATTAATGGAGTTTTACGCCGCTTGAGCGATCGCTCTAAACAGACAGCCAATTCAGATTCAGATACATCAGCTGAAATTGAGCCAGGAATCAGAGCGAATAATGAAATAACTAAGGAAATAGAGGCACCGAGGGAGTCTCCAGAAGAGTTATCAGCTCCCCCAGAAAGCGCCCCCAATCCTGAAAACCAACCAAAGAAGAAGATATTGCCAATTGTTCAGCAAACTTCCTTGAATCAAGAATAGTTAGTTTAGATTTAAATTTCGTCAATATGCCTGTTACATCATCAGATAACATTAACATCGTAGAGAGAAAACTTACTATCAGCCGTTAAGATTGGCAGGTTCTTAACTTGACTTTGAGCGAATATAGCCAGCATCATTAAATTCTAGACAAAAATATGGGTGATCGCATTTTTAAAAACCCATAAGTTCGGGATTAAGGAAGAAATCCGCCCCAATCCCGTAGATTATTAAACAGTTTGATAAGGACTAGTAAGTTTTTCTAGCTGATTAACCAAGAGGCTGAGGAATAAACCAACGTCTGTTACCACCCCAACTGATTCTACCGAACCGCGATCGCTCAACTTAGTAACAACAGCAGGATTAATATCCACACAGACCATTTTTACTCCCGCAGGAGTCATATTACCCACACCAATGGAGTGCAGCATGGTAGACAGCATTAAAATCATGTCTGTTCCTTCTAAAAGTTGAGCATATTCTGCTTGGGCTTTAATCAGATCCATCTGCGTATCGGGTAAAGGTCCATCATCACGAATTGAGCCAGCCAGAGCAAAGGGGACATTATGCTTGACGCATTCATACATAATGCCGTGGGTAATCACTCCCTGTTCTACTGCTTGAGCAATGCTGCCGTAACGCCTTACCGTATTAATTACTTTTAGGTGATGGCGATGTCCTCCTCTGACGGGGGTTCCTTTTTGCATATCTACACCCAGGGAAGTTCCCATCAATGACTGTTCAATGTCATGAACAGCGATCGCATTGCCCCCCAGCAAACCCTGAACATATCCTTCTCGAACTAGGGTAGAAAGATGCTTAGCTCCGCCAGTATGAATGACCACGGGACCCGCAGTAACGACAACTTTACCGCCGCGATCGCGAATTTGACGTAATTCCCAGGCAATTTGCTCGACTACTAGCTCCACCCGTCGCTCACTGGAGACTCCTGCACCCATGAAGCTAAACTCTTCTTTTGCTTTGTGTTCCCGATTCGATTTCTTCCGTATAGTACGAATCCCATCAACACCAACCACAACGCGATCGCCCTTAACTAAGTCCCGCAAAATTCGACATTCAGCCGTTATTCCCTGGTTACTATCGCTAATGACAATGGCTCCGTCCATACGTTGCTTCTGTACCTTGATCCATTGTTCTTTGACCCTGACTTCAGTGGGATAAATGTTACTAACATAAAAATCATCAGGAGCAACTCCATCCAGTTCACAGACTTCAGTCATGACATTACCAACATCTTCACGAGGAGCAACCGCACCTGTTTCGATCAGCTGACTCATGATTTTTTCCATCACTTCATGGTCGGGGGCTGAAATACGCACCTCAGCCTGGGAAATACTTTGTCTTTCGATACCCAGATTGAAGTTTAAGACTTTAAAACTACCGCCGTTATCTACTACCAAATCCAGGGAACGGTTCATAATCCCTGCATCTAGTAAATGTCCCTCCATGTGTAGCACACGGCTTTCAACAGGAGTACTGGCGTGAACGTCTGGTAATACTGGCTCATTAATTCTCAGGGTCAGACATTTTGCAGCACCCCCAGCCTTGAGAAACTCGGTTAGGGGAGTTTCCATGACTTTAAACCCAGCTGTCTCCAGAAGTTGTTTCAGACTGTCACTCGCCTTATTCATCACCACTGTCTGTCCAACATTAACGCTGTTGCAGGCGAAGTTAATGGCATCAGCTTCAGCGATCGCAATCCGTTTGGCTTCAGGAACTCGACTTTCAATTACATGATTAGAATAGGAATCAAATGCCCCAGGATAATAAAGTAAATAGCCTCCTGTGAGGGGACAAAAGCAAGTATCAAGATGGTAAAAGCGATCGTCAATTAAGCGCAGCGACAAAACTTCAATATCGAGCCATTTCGCAAGATAGGGATGGGAATCTAATTCCGAACGAAAGCCATAACCAGCCCACAACCAACGCCCTTCTCGGTCTAATAGAGCATCCCCTGCACCTTCAAAAGGCAAATCTTGAGGTAGTTCAAAGACATTAAAACCATTGTCTTCAAACCATTTTTTAAAATACGGTTCTTCTCCCTGGCGTTCAGGATGATAGAAGCGACTAAGAACGGCATTATCGCCTAACACCAGACCTGCATTGGCAGTAAACACCATATCGGGAACTCCTGGTTGTCCCGTAACCAAATCTACCTGAGCAATTTCATTGAGGACGAAATTAAGTTTTGACCACTGTTCTACAGCTTTATCACGGGAAGATTTATGAATATTCCCCTCCATCCAAGGGTTGATTACATAGTCTACATCGTAGTGATCGGGAGCGCACATCAAGATGCGAATTGGTTCAGTCATGATAATTGATTGTGTGAGTAGGTAATAGTAAAGTCAGAGATTAAACATTAGCTACCAGTGTATTGAGCAATCTCGCTATCAAATAAGAAAGCATTGTAAAATTTGATGATTCTGACTTCAGTAATCAAATATATCGAGTTATTGACAAATTATTTACCAATCTCTCAAATGAGGTCTGTAATGCTTAGCAAAGTCATGCCCGAATGGCTTATCGCTGCTCGTAAGTAATCAGTAATTAGTATCTTAATCTTAGTCCGTATTGCTATCTAAGAAAATGTCAGGAGAATTTAATAGAGCGATCGCTATGAAAAACTTTTACAAATAGCGATCGCTCTATTAGAAAAATGATGGAAAGATATGTTCCTATTACTGTTGCTAGTTAGTAAGTTGCTGATTACTGACTAAAACAACTATGTATTGGCAACACAGTGTCCATTCCGAATATGAGCCCAGACATGGTTTACATGATTGGGGTCAAAATTTCCGCCCAGTTGACCTGCATATTTCATTCGCGTGAAAATATCGCTACAGTATCCATTCGCTTGTATTTGAGTCATTGATCTTATTCGACTATCACGGTAGAATACATGTTCGTGCGCTTCATAAGCTATTGCAGGTGCCACCACATTGGCTACAGTTAAAGTTGTACCAGCGAACATTAAAGCTAATTTACTTTTCATGCATTAATCCTCATTTATTTATGTGAAATATTTGAGCTTTTCAGCCCTTCATTGATTACATAAACAATGAACTTTCTAAGTTATGCATTTTATAAAACTGACTATTGGACGCTACTTCATTTAAAAGAATGATTAGTGAGCTAAATAACTGACGAGTACACTATGCGCAATGGGTCGCGAGTACATGGGGCTAATATTAAAGCACTGCGACCCATCGTCCGAAGGTGTTCCTTAAAGCGGGTTCGAGATACCTTCTAGGAAAAGCCTTTGTTTAGGGTAGCCGACTGATCGCCCTACCAAAATCCAAACTGGTAACGTAACTCAATCCTTTACCACCGATGATGAGCTTAATACATCGTGCGATCGCTTTTAAAAGCAATTTTATTTACCTGATGATCTTCCCAATCATACTTATTTATATCAAAGGGGATGGGAACTGGCACTGCACCTAAACCACCGTTAATAATTCCTGAAACAAGACCATCTTTTACTCTGGTTGTATGAAAAAGTTTTACTTCATCATCTTGTTTTTCAATTCGCACCCATTCATCATTTTCACCAGAGCAGTCTAAATTGAATTGTATGATTTGCATTGCTGAGTTTAGACATTGAGTATTAAGAGAAAACTTCTCACAGAAACTGTTGCGATCGAGCTGTTTAATTTCAGGTTGCGAAATGGTTACGCTGTAATCTTCACATTGAGAATTTAAAGGAAACTTGTTGCATAAGATATCGGCATCGATTTCTTGAGTAGTAGCCGTAGGAATAATGATCGTGTCAATTGCCACAACAGTAGCTAAAGTTAGTATTAATTTAGTTAAAACATTCATTCTATAAGTGAATAATCGCTACCTGATTAACAATAATCATCAAGCATTTACTTTCCAATTAGCTATGGTCATATAAATACATGAACCTGGTCACATGCTTCAAGTATCGAGAGTATCTTATTATTTTTACGAGCAAGAGTTCATATTAATTCTTGAAAACTTATTAATGTAGTCCTGCGCACTTAGCAATAATTAGCAAAGATGATGTTAGATAGTCTGATATTATTTAGTTGCAGAAAATAGAACAGTCAGTCAAATTGCATAACCTTTCACAAGCCAAGAATAATAACTAATGAAACCACTGAATATTTACACTTTACTATTTTCAATAACTTTGATATTTGAACTAACTCTCATTGTTCTATTGATAGTAATGCCTTACTTAGGAAAACTTGGTCAAACAATATCTGAAGCTCTTGCTCGCGCACCTTGGTTAGATATTTTAATCTTAATGATTGTTCCAGTCCCCTGGTTGTTTGGAAGTTTTTTCGCAGGGGGATTAGGTTTTTTCGCTACTTTATTAGGGCAAATTGTGGCAATGCAGCTATGGATTTTCTTCCATGAGTTAAGCCATCATGAGGCTAAACAAGGTTCACGCATTGTTAATTTTTTAAACAAAGAAATAGGCTGGTGGCGTAATCATTTAGGACTATGGATTTCAACTTTAGCCTTACCTATGTTTCTGATGATTCGCATTTCTGAAATTGTCATTTATCCATTATTAATTTTGATTTTAGGCTTTCCTAAATATAAATATGGTGATTGGGTTAATGTTAGTCGTCACAAGTTTGAGGGTTTGATTGGACACGATTTAATCTGGTGTTGGTATTGTGATTGGATGACAGGAGTATATTCATTAGGTGCAGAAATGCTCCGTAACGTTGAGTCTTTCTGGTGCCCAATTCGTTTTTACGACGGTAAAAAATGCGAAAACTGTAAATTAGACTTTCCCGATCTGAAAAATGGTTGGGTTGATGCCGATCAAAAAATGGATGATGTTGTCAAACTGATGGAAACCAAATATAGCGATCAAGAACACTCATGGTTTGGGCATCCAGATCGTCCAGAGAATCAGTAGAAAACCTAGGTATCTATTTAATTGAAGATTACTTTATTTAGGTGAGATCTAATTGTAATTTGGGATTATAAAGATCGGAAATTAAGGAAAAAATTAGTTAATAAGTTTTTATTAATGGATAATGAATATAGATTCAGTTGAAAATTTATCTCCTTCTCTGATTAAGAGATTAAGCTATTTATAATGGCTGTTTCTGGCAGTTCATTTAATGTTGGCAATAGCAGATGGTGATATTAAGTTGCTTTTATATTTTGCTATCTACTCTGCTGCGATCACTTTAACCGAAAAACCACAGCCAGACGTAATTCTGATGGATATACAAATGCCTATCTGTGATGGAGTTACTGCTACTGCCAAGATTCATGAATCTTATCCTTGGATAAAAATTCTGATGTTGACTACTTTTGCTGATGCAGAATATATCGGACAGTCTTTACAAGCTGGGGCAAAAGCTTATTTGCTCCAACGTAAGTCGCCTGAAGAAATGGAGATGGCAATTAGAACTGTTAATCGAGGCTATGCTCAACTAAGTCTAGAGATTGCCTCTAAAGTTTTTGCCCAAGTCAAATCTACTAGTCCAGAAAATAGGAGATATTTAGATACTCTTATCTCGAGAGAATTAGAAGTTTTACGGTTAGTCGGCAAAGGTAAGAGCAATCATGAAATTGCCAGTATCCTAAATCTCAGCATTGGTAAAGTAAAAAACTATATTACCTAAATACTAAGCAAGTTAAAGATGCGCGATCGCATTGCAGCAGCTTTTTGGGCGCAAGAGAAACTATAGTTAATCTCATGATTGTTATCCATTTGATTTTTTAGAGCTACTGAAATTTAAGTCTAGATTTACGCCTCAAATAACCTGATTTTCAATCAACTTTTTTTCGCCTGGGTTTCTTGATAAAACTTCCTGTTGCCATGCCGTTGGGCTTGTCCTTACCAAAATATTTCTCACTACGATAGCGTAACCAAATCCTAAGCTGTTGGGGAATCTGTTCTTTTTGTTCTTTGGTTAGTGTGTTGTAAAGTGCCAAAGCTTTTTCTCTTTCTCCCCGACAGGCAGCATTGTTATGAGCATCCCAGTAACTCCGCGCTACTCGAATACGACGACAAACTTCTTTAACTAACTCTTTGCCTTTTAGTTCTTTATTTTTCTTCTTTTTGGCAACCATTTTGATTACTTAACTGATGTTAGGTACTAATTAATCTGTAAAAATGGAGATTAGGAATTGGGGACTGGGGACTGGGGACTGGAGACTAGGATAATTATTATGGAAAACAGGGGTTTTGAGTCTTTAGATTTCTATCAAGACAGTTTAAAATTGCTTGAGGCAGCTTACCGACTGGCAGATAGTTTACCTAATTGTGAAAGATACAATCTGAGCGATCAATTACGTCGAGCTTCTTGTAGCATTTTACTGAATATTGCTGAAGGTTATGGTTGCTATCATTATCTAGAACGTTTGCGATTTTTATATATTGCTCGTGGCTCTTTGGCTGAAACTTTAAGTGCATTTATAATTGCCAAAAACTTGAGTTATTGTTCTATTGAACAATTAGACTGGGTGCGCTCTCTTAAAGAGAAGATAGAAAAAAATCTTAATGGTTACTGTCGTTTTATCAAGTCTCAACAACAAGGTAAAAATGAATATGGAAACAAATACATCAAAGATTGAATACTACCAGTTTTCCTAAATCCCTAGTCCCCTGTCTCCAGTCCCTAATCCCTAATCCCTAATCCCTAATCCCTAATCCCTATTCTCCACTTTGGATAAGGCATTACTAATCACTAAGGAATCGGCACCTGAGAGGCAGGCATTCTCGGTAATATAGCGTTTCCAAGCTTTAGTCCCAGGCTGTTCGGCAAAAAGCTGTAACATATGACGGCTAATGGAATTAAGTCTGGTACCTTTACCAATCCAATAATCGATATAAGGCAACATTGACTCGACAATTTCTTTGCGGGTTGGTGGGGCTACATTCTCGCCAAAAATATCCCGATCTACCGTAGCAAATAGATAAGGACGATCATAAGCAGCCCTGCCAATCATCACCCCATCTACTGAATCTAAATGAATTTTTACTTGTTTTAAATTAGTAATACCGCCATTAATTTCAATAAATAGCTGGGGAAAGTCTTGTTTCAGGCGATAGACATCTTCATAGCGTAGAGGGGGGACATCTCGGTTTTCCTTGGGACTCAAACCTTTTAACCAAGCCTTACGAGCATGAACGCTAAAGTTCTTACAGCCAGCCTCGGAGACAATCCTTACAAAGTTTGCCATGTCCTCATAGCGATCGCAATTATCAACTCCAATTCGATGTTTAACTGTAATCGGAATCCTAACCCCCTGCTGCATCTTGGCTACGGCATCCGCTACTAATTCAGGCTGGGTCATCAAACAAGCACCAAAGTTGCCACTTTGCACCCTAGGACTCGGACAGCCAATATTTAAATTAACGGCATCATAACCCCAATCTTCGCCAATTTTGGCACATTCAGCTAATGTTACTGGATTATCTCCTCCTATTTGCAGCACTAGCGGCTTTTCTTCAGGAGAGAAATCTAAGAGCTTAGGGCGATCGCCATAGATAATTGCCTGAGACGTAATCATCTCCGTATACAGCAGAGTACGATGGGTAATTTGCCGCATAAAATAACGATAATGGCGATCAGTACGATCCATCATCGGCGCAATACTCAAAGGAAGATTTATCTTAGACTGTGCCATCATCTATAGTGTTTCTCTTGTTAGTAAGGGACACCTCGATTAGGTTTCGGGACAAGGGGGAAGAAAAAAATAGTTAACTAGTAACCTTAAAACATCATAGATAAAGTATTTTATAACTGAGACAAATTAGCTAGATGGAAATGCTATTAATATCGTCAGTTTGTTATGGATCGATTGCTTTAATTTCATTAGTCTTTGGCGTAATTTATTTAACTCGCTCCCAATTCATGCCTTACCATAGCCTAGCACTAGCTAAACCCTGGTCTGAAGTGGAACCAAATACCCAGACCTTGATTTTGGCATTGATGAGGGTTGCAGCAGGTGGTTTTGTTGCTACTGGTATTGCCATTCTGGTTTTGTTAGCATTTCCCTTCTCAGCAGGAGAAAAATGGGCAATTTATAGTATTTTTGCCATTGCTAGTTGCACTTCCTTGGGTTCTAGTTACGCGACTTATTTAGTGAAGAGTAGAACTTCAGGTAATCCTCCCTTCAAGCTGAGTTTAGGGACTATCATCTTGTCTGTTGTTGGTTTTATTTGCTCGATTATTTAAATTCTAAATTTTATATTTTTGCCTCAAAGACTATCCTTGAAGATCTAAGCGGAAATTGCTGCAACTTAGGATGAAAAAGATGTCCGCCATGTGCCATTATTAAATTGTAGTGTTGAGGATAATTTCTTTTTGGGAAGAATCGAAGAATTTGATTTTCCAAGATTGCAAGCTTTTTTTCTCTCACATGACCATCTTCCGCCACATTTCCATCTAGTTATTTAACAAAAGCGATCGCAGATCCTCCCTCTCAACCCCAAATACAAAAACATTTCAGTTGTGCTGTGGCGATCGCCAAATAGCATTGGCTCAGAGCTAAAAACTCATTAATTAAAACCCAGCTAATTCCAGCCTAATGTGAATTAATCAAGGAACCTTGATAGACTACTTAAGCTGGAAGATATAAAAAACAAGATAATGAGAAATAGTTTTTTTGATGATTCACTGGATAAAAGGAGCATTAAAAAACGAATTCGCAGATTGAGTAAAGCAAAAATCGGCTTTTATAGTGTTGGTCTATATCCAGGCTCGCTTGCTTACAATTCAGCAATGCAGAAAAGTGAAAAGTCTCTGTTACTTGCTCCTCGACCTGGCAGAGATTTGATGGGCGCTTTTTCTGAGGAAGAAATTAGGGGAATGGACCCTCGTCATGTGGTCAAAATGGAGCGCATGGCATGTCATCGGCAAGGAGAAGAATTGATTAACAATGATTTAGAATATCTAATTGATAAATGCGATCTGGTATTACTGACTGCTAACAGTAAATATATTGAACAAGATTTAATTGAAGCCTGCAAAATCAGAGAGAAAATAAACCGTCGCAACGTTGTCTTGGGTTGTCTTGCTGGTTCTTTTAACCATAATGATGCGCGCAATGATTCGTACGTACTATGCGAAAAAAATCCTAATTTAGCTTTCTTTTCTGGTTTTCATCGACATGGGGCATTGCGATCGCCTGTTGATAGTTTTACCGCTAATTTTTGCCATCCGAACGCCCTGACGGCATTAATCGGGGCGCAAATCCTCAATCGACTGTCTCCCAATATTCAGGTTTCTCCTGGTATCCACAATGTGGAAGCGCAATATATTAAAGCAGCCAAAAATATGGCTTCTATTTTTGCAGGATTCGGCTATGAGTATCATCGTACAAATACAGGTATCTTACCCACAATCCTAACGTTGCTGCTCAATCAGTCTCTCGATCAAGCTGCGACAGTTTCCATGTTTCGACGCGATCGCCAAAAGCTTTATAATTATCAACCCATAGCCTTGACTGAGTTGGGCTATGCTGTACCTCGAATTGAAGCAACTTTAAATAAGGGTGGTTTTACGGAAAAGGTACGAGATCATACTTTTTCTCAGCTAACGGCGATTGTAGCCGATGTTCGGGGCAGTATGATGCTTCCTGTCTCGGGCAAACCCACAAGAAACTTTCAAGCAGGACAAGCGTTAGCAAATGGCATGCTCAGTAATGGTCGTTGTCCAGTTAGTATTGAAGAGTTTGAACACTGGTGTGAAGCTGCTGGTCTAAATAAAGGATCTTTAGAAGGGTTAAAAGCGCTGCGGTATTGGCCACAAATTGAAGAGAAATATTCAATTCAGGTGCATGATGCCTCAATGGTCAATTTGCTCTACAAAGGTTTATACGGTAACGATACGGAAAAAAGCTTTGCCTTCGAGGTCATGACCGAAAGCCGCGAGTTATCAAACTATTGCCAAGAATCAGTTAGGCATTCTCACAGTCGCAGATATGTCGATGCCCTTAATAATGTTGAACAGTTTGATTCTCTAGAGTTAATTTCTAATGCTGTAATTGCTGAAAATGCCAGAAAAGCGATTATTGATGATGTTAACTATGATGAAAGAGAAATTCAACCCGACGATCCTGCTTATTTACAGGTCATGGATTTTATTGAACAGGAAGTATAAGTAGTATGAGTAGTATAGGTATTATGTAATCTTGTTTACTAGCTAATTCTTGACTAAAACCAATCTTGCTTATCGGAGGAGGAAGGTTTTTTGGTTTTGAAGCCAAAGTTTTCAAAGTTTTCAGCTTCTTCGCTGATTGAAGAACTAGATGATTGTTGGGGATCGGTTTCAATACTGTTAGACCAATCTGTAAAACTATTGATCAGTTCATGACTTGCAGTTGCAACTTTAGCGGCTTGGTATAAAGTAAGGTCGATGTCTTCTTTGGCACGGTTAGAGATCTTCTGCGACAGAGAGGTGTGCTGTGGAGATTGATCTATATGATTAGAAAATGGGGTAGCTTTATGCTTCGTCTTCGTAGCGATTCTCTGTTTAACCTGAAACTGTTCTATTTGACTGCCAGACTGATTGAGAAAGGGACTATTGATTAATGGCTTTCCTGCAATATTCAAGCAGATGGAGGTAGCTTGAGAACACTGAGCAGACACTAACCACAACAAACTGTTTTGCTCCTCTAGGCTGGGCCAAAGATAAGCTTGGTCAGGATACTTTGCCAGATTATTAAGGGTAGGAGCTTGATAGCTTTCCAGAGCGATCGCTGATTTACCAAAGCAGACAGATTGATATGGACTTAAGAGAGTTTTTCTGCTGTTTTGCTCGTAATTCTTGACTAACCAGACTTTTTCAATTTCCTGATAGAGAACCTGAAAATCATCAAGGCTTGTTGCCCTGTAAGGGGGAAAATGCTCGATGTGTCGCTGCTGATTGAGTTCGGTCACATAACCCACAAAAACATACAGAGGGCGACCCTGATCGTCTTTAGTCATGCTATTTACTGAATCCGATTGCGAAGGGTTAATTAAGTCCCGCACCATACAGGTAACGCCAACTACACAGTAATCATCGTTTTTAAATAGTGACCAACGAGGAGAATTGACTAAGTTTCGGGCGCGCTGAGTTGTGGCAACAATATAAGACGATGCCCATTGAATATCTTGTGCCGTAAAATTATGGGGGACAGTGATGAAGCGAAAATCCAGGTAATAACTGCGTCCATAAATAATCTTTGCCCATTCATGCTCAGACATCCGCCATGACCTCATTACCATTAAAGTAGAGAGAAGCTGACTGTAGCTCCCGAGAAAGCAGCTTCATGTTTTCTTCCACGGTGGCAATTTCTGTTTGACTAAATTCAAGCTGAGTAGTGTGTTTCTTTATTTGAGAAGTTTTCACAAGCTGGATTAAGGGGTTTCTTTGCTTAATTTGATTGACTGCCTGAGTTTGATGATCGCGCTGTTGCTTTAGCTTGAGATCATAGGCTCTCAACTGAGAATATACCGCAAAGACTACTGGGACATGAACGTTGATCGGATTAATACTGGCTTTTTCAGGAGCATCAGATAGTTCTTTCCCTAAGCTTACTGGACAAATCATGACTAACCACCCTGAATTGGGCGTAAACAATGCCTGAAACAATTTTTGGACATCGGCGATAATATCATCTCGATCTCGATGATGACACAAATCGTATTTTGTAATCACGATCGCCACTGGAAAGGGATTTTGGACATCAGGCTGTCTCTTGGCACTAATGTACTGCTGAATAAATTGATTCATGCGATCGCTTTTAAGCTCCCGCACGGTGGTTGGTGTAATCTCATTCATGAGGTGTTCCCCAGAAATAGATAAAAACAGGCACTCAGATTGCTGGATGTATTGAACTAAATCTGAAACATCTTCCTCAGTAGAGCGATCGTTGAGTGCTTGTCCCCGATAGTCAAGCCATTGAAAACTCATTAGGGGACGGAACCCGTAACTGAAGTCAAAATCATAGTATTCCATAGTCGCCGCATTGGGAGTTGGCCAACGATCTTCTCCCTTCAGGGAAATGAGCTTTTCCCATCTTTGAGTCAACTCCAAATCTAGATCCATATCTTTCGCTGCGAGGGTAAACCCTTGAATACCCGTCTGCATTACGGCATACATACTCAAGAGATAGCTAGTTTTCCCCGCACCAGTGGTACCTAACATCGTAATTTTAATTTCGGGAAGTTTCATTTTATTTAAACCGTTTAAAACCACTGATTTTTATTGGAAGAGGGCTTGGGACGAGATTCTGTTTGAGCTTGACCAAACACCGACCACACGTCTGAGGCGGCACGATAAAAACGCCCTGACTTTACTGGCGAGGATAACTTCCCAGAATCTAAATAAAGCAGGTCAAGAAATTCTCGCACTGATTGCAACCTTTTTGTAACATCCATGACCATTGCCTTGGCGATCGCCTGACTAACATGAGAACTAATCTCGGGGGCAATTTGTTTAACTGTTTTCAGCTCCACCCCCGCTGCTCTCTCGATGGCAGATACAGGGGCTTTACCTGTCAATAAGTGATACAGGGTTGAACCAAGAGCATAAATATCAGTAAAGGCACCATACTTCAAAGCACGCCCATATTGCTCTAAAGGAGCGTAACCTGGGGTAAGCATGGTTGTATATCTAGTCGTCGCGTTGCCCGTGAAGTCTCTTGCTGCTCCAAAATCAATTAAAACCACTCGCCCATCATCAGCCAGCATAATATTATC
This sequence comes from Cyanobacteria bacterium P01_G01_bin.67, assembly GCA_039179675.1. Lineage (GTDB taxonomy): Bacteria > Cyanobacteriota > Cyanobacteriia > Cyanobacteriales > Xenococcaceae > Waterburya. The sequence goes on along the minus strand of JBCDEP010000015.1, from coordinate 29,686 downwards.
GGGTTTGATATCTCGGTGCAAAAACTGTGCTTGGTGGAGGATTTCTAAAGCCACTCCCGCTTGCTCGATATATTCTATGGCTTTGGCTTCTGATAATTTACCCCGACGTTGCTTTAAAAGTTCGGCTAAAGTCTTACCACGGAGATATTCCATCACCATGTATGCCGTATTATTTTCCTCGAAATAATAAAAGACCTGAACAATTCCAGGATGATTAAATTGTCCTAAGGTTTGACCTTCCAGTAAAAATTTTTGTTTAGCGTTACTATAGGTATCTGAGTTCCAGCGACCAGCAGAAATCACCGTCGACCCTTCTCTCCAACACCCCTCTGGGAAAAATTCCTTAACGGCTACAGCTCGATTTAATCTAGTGTCTCTGCCCTGGTAAGTGATTCCAAAACCGCCTTGACCAAGTGGTCGATCAATTTGATATTCTCCACTTGCTAGACAAGAACCAGGACTCAGGACACCGTTTACCCTGGTAGATAGCCCCATGGCCTAAAACTCCTTAACCACAATTAATCTCAATATTTCTCTTATTTTGCCCATCTTAAAGATTTAAATCTTGATGCTTAAATTCTTATTATTTTAATCTGAATCTAGTTAGTTTTTTGATTAGACCATGATAGATAGAAATACCTAACCTAATGGCGAAAATTAGCTAGATTCAAACCGACTAATTTAGCTTATTTTCTCGCTATTTAAGGGTTAATAGTAACCGTCAGTAACGAGCATCCACTTCCATGAGTGACAATAGTCTTAGTTAACTTTCAATAGTTTCTCTATAAAAATATGTTAAAAGATTGATTGTAGTATGAATAGTTTGAGACATTTAAGATGTTGTAATTGTGGAAGATATCTGATTGTGGAAGATGCACCTATTACATTGAGGAGGATATGACAGATCAGTCTGAGAAAATCATTGAACCTTTTAGCCATTTATTTAAGATTGCTCACCAATTCAAACCCAATGCTCAAATTAATGACATTAATCAACATGGTAGTGGCAATATAAACCGCACCTTTCTGGTTATGTTACGGGAGCAAGCACCATTTATTCTGCAACGACTAAACACTCAAATATTTTGTCAGCCAGAATTGGTCATGGATAACATCTGTGTGTTATCAGATTATGTTAAGCAAGGGGTCAAAGGGCTTGACCTACTCCCCAATCAACGCTGGCTAATTCCACAAGTGTTATTTACTGAAAATAATCAGCATCATTACTTAGCAGAAGATGGTTCATTTTGGCGCGCGATCAGCTACATCGAAAATTCTCAATCTTTTGACACCATCCAAGATTTAAATCATGCTCAAGAAATTGGCTTTGGGTTGGGGATGTTCCATCATTTACTTAGCAATTTATCTGTAACCCAGCTTTCAGATACCCTCGAAGGATTTCATATTACCCCTAGATACTTCAAGCACTATCTGGAAGTGCAGACAACTAGCAAGATTCACCCTACTCCAGAGAGTAAATATTGTGTCCAGTTTATCAGCGATCGCCCGGAACTACCTTATGTGCTAGAAACTGCTAAAGCAGCAGGCAAACTAAAGCTAAGAATAATTCATGGCGATCCTAAAATCAACAATATTATGATCGACTGCACTACCCAAAGAGCAGTAGCGATGATCGATCTCGATACAGTCAAACCAGGATTAATTCATTATGATATTGGTGATTGCTTGCGATCGGGCTGTAATCCGCTAGGAGAAGAAACCGTTGATTGGTCACAGGTAAGCTTTGAAGCAGAACTTGCTCAAGCCATTCTCAAAGGATATTTGGAAATTGCTCAATATTTTTTAATCGATAACGATTATGAATACATTTATGATTCAATTCGCTTATTAGCTTTTGAATTAGGATTAAGATTTTTTACCGACTATCTTGAAGGGAATGTTTACTTCAATATTAATTGTCCTGAACACAATTTAGCTAGGGCATTAGTGCAATTTAAGCTAACTGAAAGTATTGAACAGCAGGAGGCAACAATCAAACAAATAATTAATGATTTAAGATGAAATCTCCTTTTTCTCTAGTTCTTTTTGCTGATAATATCCAACCTAAAGTTAAAATCACTGGCAAAATCGAGCGTCACCAAAATCTACTCAACCTGGAATATAGGCTAGATGGAGCATCACAAATTATTATCCCCCAGATTGCAACTTCTCCGACTCGACAATACAATCTTTGGTCACATACCTGCTTTGAATTTTTCTTGGGACTAAAAGGCTCAAATAAATATTGGGAATTCAATCTATCCCCCGCAGAACATTGGAATGTTTTTCGCTTTGATAGCTATCGGCAAGATATCGCCGAAGAGCTGGCTTTTGTTACCTTACCTTTTCAGGTATTGCTACAAAAAGATGTCTTATCACTTAATCTAAACGTTAACTTAGATAAAATTGTTGCTGCCGAGCAAAATCTAGAAGTTGGCATTACCACGGTTATTGAAAATCGAGAGCAACAATTAAGCTACTGGGCATTATCTCATCCTCAAAAAGAAGCAGACTTTCATCATCGAGATAGTTTTTTAATAGACTTGTAACTTTTAAAATATTTAATTATCTGGTGAACTACAATTCATCACCGTCGAACATATATAGCGGTTCTCATTTTAGTTAAGTACATAAATCTGTATTCTATGTCAAAAAGAAAAGGATTTAAGCTTATTTTATTAACTTGTATGATGTACCTTATTAATTTAATAACCGCTATAGTAATTAGCCATAATCAATTATTCAACTAAATAGTTATAGCCAAATTGATAGAAGTTTCAAGAGATCCAGACACAAGAAATAAGGACAAAAGCGATACTAATAATATTAGTCAATAGCAATATTATCCATTGACCAGTATTGACAAAAGAAAATTTATTTATTGAATTTTTGCTCTTAGCTCTGAGCTGTTGCCAGAAATATAACTTGCTTTTTTCGAGAGTAATTGAGCCTAAATAGTTAGATTTAACCAAGTTGTTGGGCATTAGAGAAACCTATTTTTATTTCGAGATTAATTGATTAAAGCGATAAATAATCTTGATCATCGAAATCAATGAATTATTGAGATTAAACCACACAGCCTTAACAAGTTGAGTAGATGCAAACTATTACGAGTCAGCAACTAGTCAGATAACTGTAGATTGAACTTTTAGAGTTGAAGCAAATTGATACTGTCAATGAAATTAGACACATAGCTTTCAACCATAATTGAGAATGAAATTACAAATTGAGATTCTTTACTAAATTTGTAAAATGCACTCCTGAATAGTGTAACAAAATGTTACGAAGATGCCCAGTCATTCAGCATATTTTAAATAACTAGTTTTGATGCTACGGAGTATAAATACTCAAAAGGAGTAGCTTTAAAAAGACTTTAAAAATCAGCGAATTTTTATCAACTTTAGATTAATTCTCCCTATAAATACTTAGGAAAAAATATTCTAGAGCTGATTGTGGGTAATAATATTTAAATATATATACGTAATAAATATTTCCTCAAGCTTCATGTTAAAAAATATTTTCCCTGCCAAATCGTTAAATGTGGTCATTGTTGAGCCGAATAGGCTTCAGGGAAGCCAATTATGCGAACTAATTAAAGCCCAAAGACCTAACCTTAAGGTTTTATTGTTAGAAAATTCCGAACAGATTTTCTCACTAATGTATAACGAGATGCAAATTGATCTGGTATTTTTTGATATTGAAGCAGAATCAAACACTGATAATCTCAGTTTACTCAAGGCAATTGCGCCACAAACTAGCCTAATTCATTGGAGTGATTATCAACATCCAGAAGTAATTGAATTACTGTATGGGTTGGGAGTCAATTCCTTTTGTACCAAAGAAAGCGATGCTGAAATAGTTTTAGAAGCAACAGATTTAGCCACCAATTATCCCCAATCTTTATATATGGATCAAAAGTTACTCAAATGTTTGCCCTTGTTGCAAAACTAAATATCAAGTGAGAATTCAGGCAGTAAGATGAGCTAAGACTTATGCCGATTTGAAAGTGCCATGTCAGATTCATTTGCCGAACACAAAAATCAACTTACTGAACTGATTGAAAAATATCGCGATCGCGTTGACTTTCTGACCATTCGTCTTGAACAAGCTGAAGAAACCAATATTTTCTTGCGAACTAATAATATTGAGACTCTCAGTGAAAGCGTGGCTTTAGGAGGGCAGGTTCGAGCTTGTCATCGGGGGGGCTGGGGTTTTGCCGCATTTGACGATTTAACTGGTTTAATGGAGAGAATCGAAGAAGCGATCGCCGCAGCAAAGCTAGTGGGTCAATCAGAAACTATTCTGGCGCCTGTAGCACCCGTACAAATAGTATGTAGTGTTCCTTTGACAGGTAGCGCTCCCAGGGACATCCCATTAGTTACTAAAAAGACCTTATGTGATCGTTATGATGAATTATTGCGTAGTTATAGCGACTGTTTAACTGCTACTACCGTTAGCTATAGCGATAGCTCACAAAGGATAATTATTGCTAATTCTGAAGGGAGCGTGATTGAACAATCATGGTCAGACATGGAAATGCGCTTTTCCGCAACTGCTAGGAAAGACGACATAATTCAGATTGGCAGGGAAACTACTGGTTCTAGACAAGCATACGAAGATCTAACAAATCTAGATCCACAGGTAACAGGTGCCGCTCAAAGAGCAGTTGAGGCATTATCACTGCCTAAAATCAAAGGAGATATCTATACTGTAGTCATCGACCCCATTTTGACAGGATTATTTGTCCATGAAGCTTTTGGACATCTTTCCGAAGCCGATATGGCTTATGAAAATCCTGATTTACTGGAGATTATGAGCATGGGTAAGCGTTTTGGTTCCCCAGAACTCCAGATTTATGATGGTGCAGCGCCTCTATCTTCTGAAGGAAATTATGTGCATCGTGGCAGCTATTTTTATGATGACGAAGGGACTCCCGCTACAACTACTCAATTGATCGAAAATGGAGTTTTGGTTGGTCGATTACACTCTCGTGAAACCGCAGGCAAATTGGGAGAAGCTCCCACAGGCAATGCCCGCTGTTTAGATTATCACCATTCCCCGATTGTACGGATGACTAATACTTGGATTGGGCGAGGAGCAACTCCTGTTGCAGATTTAATAAAAAGTGTCTCTAAAGGGGTTTATGCCTGCAATTGGTTAGGAGGGATGACTAATGGAGAAATGTTTACCTTTAGTGCGGGAGAAGCTTGGCTGATCCGTAATGGGGAATTGGCAGAACCTGTAAAGGATGTGACCCTGTCAGGTAACGTGTTTAAAACCTTAGCTAATATCGAAGCGATCGGGGATGATTTTTATTGGGATGAGTCTGGCGGGTGCGGAAAAGGAGGTCAGTCTGGACTAGCGGTTGGTTGCGGAGGACCTAGCTTGAGAATTAAAGACGTAACTATTGGTGGGGATAGTTAATAGGACATAAGCTGGCAACATTTTAGTGTAAAAGGCTACAATAATTCCTATACAGAAAAAAACCCAGTTGGAAAACTGGGTTCTGGAGCAAGGCTAGATGATTGGCTAGTTATGCAGCGTATGTTAGCTAGCTCAATCAGAAATTATGTAATTGACGATCGCTGGTTTAATTCTAAAATTAATCATCCTCTCTTTTAAGTTAGATCACAACAGTATATCCACGAAAATTGGGGATTAGGGATTTAATTTTTGCTAGTTATTTTTACTGAGATCAAATTTTATTTTGGTAATATATACCTAAAATTTACTGGTATTATCTTCTAATGGAATCAAGATTAAAACTAATGCTGAAGAATAATCAGCTTCCATGATTGCGAGCTGTTAGATAGAGCAGGTTGAAAACGTCTTGAGGAGATCATTGCGATATCAACAGCAGAAATTGAGCGGCTCATCCACAACCTTCACATATCAAAAACTAAAATGACGAATATTCCTCAAGTCGGACATACTGCTCCAGATTTTTCAGCAGAAGATCAAAATGGGAACACTATAAGTCTCAATGATCATCAAGGTAATTGGGTAGTGCTATATTTTTACCCCAAAGACAACACTCCTGGTTGCACAACTGAAGCCAAAAGCTTCACAGAATACGTTTCTCAGTTCCAGGAATTAGGTGCTGCTATTATTGGTGTCAGCCCAGATTCCATTAAATCTCACTGTAAATTTATTGACAAGCACGATTTATCGATTCAATTATTAAGCGATCCAGAACATAAGGTGATTGAAGCTTATGGTGCCTGGCGTTTAAAGAAATTTATGGGTAAAGAATATATGGGAGTGGTACGCTCGACTTTTTTGATTACACCCGATCGCCAAATTGCTCAGGTATGGGATAAGGTAAGAGTGAAAGCCCATGTAGAGAAAGTTTTGCAAGAGTTAAAACAGCAATTAGGCAAGTAGACTAAATCTCATAGATCTAAGTTGTAGCAAGACCATGCCAGACTTCATCATTAAGATCTTTAAGAGAATTTAGGAGCTGATCCGCGATCGCAAACTGGGGATTATTACGTTGTGAAGCTTCAGGAATGGCAATACACTTCATTTGTGCTGCTTTTGCCGCTAGTACGCCGTTTAAAGAATCCTCTAAAGCCAAGCAAAACTGCGGGGAGACATTTAACTTATTGGCAGTTGTTAGATACACTCCAGGGTGGGGTTTGCCCAAAACTTCTGATTCTGCTGAATAGATCTCGACAAAGGCATTATTTAGATTTAATGCTTTTAATGCCGCTTGAATAATCTTGAGGGAGGAAGAAGAAGCTAAAGCAATTTTTGCCTGTTTTTGTCGTACAAAAGATATAGCATGGGCAAGCCCAGGTAGAGCTTTTCCTTGGGACTTTATTAGTTCAATTAGCTTGTCAACAATTAACTCTTCCACTTCTGATTTAGCCAGATTTGTCCAGGGATACTTTTGATACCAGTAATCCACCACCTCATCAATGCATAAACCTTTGGTTTGCAGACATAGTTCGGGAGTTAGCTTGATATTTACTTGTTCAAAGACTAATATTTCTGCTTGTTGCCAAAGCGGTTCAGAATCTATCAATAAGCCATCGAGATCGAAAATTACCGCTTTAATCATTTACTGTACGCTGAGTGTGAATTAGTTTTATCGAAAAGTTATTAGTTCGCAGCTTTTAGCTTTTAGCTTTTAGCTCTTAGCTTTTAGAAATGATGTAATCTTGTGACTTATTATTCAATTAACACCTAATTTTGATTTGATCTCTGACTCGGAAGCTTTAAACCCAACTAATACCGCTTGGTTATCTCTAACAAACAGTGGTCTTTTGAGCAACATGGCATCGGCGGCAAAGGCATCAATCCACTGTTGATCTGTAAAGGTATTTCTAGCTTCCCCCAACGCACGATAAGATTTACCTGAAGTATTTCGCATCGGTTTACTTCCTAATGCTTCAACCCAATCCTTAATCATTGTTGGATCAGGAGGATGATCTTTAGTATTGATAAACTCATAGTCCACCTGGTTACTATCGAGCCAGGCAGTTGCCTTCTTACAAGTACCGCAGTTGGGTATGCCATACACTTTAATTGTCATTATATTTAATGTTCATTGCTCACTGTTCAATGAAAGGTCATAGTTAATCGAACAGCAGATCTATATCGCTACTAATTTAAGATATCACCACCCAGCAAACGACGGTAACGAATTTCTAGTTCTTGTTTTAAACCAGGGAAATTCTCTAACATCTTATCTGCGGTAATAATTTTCTCTGCCGCTTCTCTGGCTAAATTTAACACCTCCTGATCTTCTACTAAACTGGCTAAGGCAAAATCAGGTAAACCCGACTGACGAGTACCTAGAACGGCTCCTGGACCTCGAAAACGCATATCAGCCTCGGAGATAAAGAACCCATCCTGTGATTCTTCTAGTACTGCTAATCGCTGTCTAGCTTCAATATTTTTGGTACTGCTCATTAAAAAGCAATAGGACTTACTACTACCTCTGCCAACTCGTCCTCGTAATTGATGGAGTTGGGATAAACCAAAACGTTCGGCATGTTCGATTACCATCACCGTAGCATTAGGCACATCCACCCCTACCTCGATTACGGTAGTGGAAACAATAATCTGACATTCATTATCGCGGAAGGAGTTTAATGCCGCATCCTTATCCGCAGAACTCATCCGACCATGCAAGAGGGCAATACTAAACTCGGGAAAGAATACCTCTGATAAGCGTTGGTGTTCTTCTGTAGCTGCTTTGAGATCGAGTTTTTCTGATTCTTCGACGAGGGGGAAAATAATATAGGCTTGTCTTCCCTGAGCAATTTCGCGACGAATTAAATCGTAAACTTTTTTGCGGTCTTTGCCCTGCTTCATCATGGTGTCAATTGCCTGTCTCCCAGGAGGCAGTTCATCAATCTGACTGACATCTAAGTCCCCATGCAAAGTCAAGGCTAAAGTACGGGGAATTGGAGTAGCAGTCATGGTCAAAACATGGGGGGATTTACCTTTACCCAATAACCGCGCTCGTTGCTGCACCCCAAAGCGATGTTGTTCATCAATTACTGCTAACCCTAACTTGTGAAATTTAACAGGGTCTTGAATTAAAGCATGAGTCCCTACCAGTAAAGGTAGTTCGCCGTTGGCTAGCTGAGAATGAATCTCTCGCCGTTTAGCGGTTTTGGTCGAACCCGTCAGCAACTCCACAGGGAGATGTAATAGATTAAACCAGGTAACTAGCTTGCGGTAATGTTGTTCGGCTAATACTTCTGTCGGTGCCATTAATGCCGCCTGATAACCCGATTGAATTGCCGCCAGAATCCCATACACTGCCACAATTGTCTTACCTGAACCCACATCTCCCTGCACCAAACGATTCATGGGAGTGTCGGCAACACCTAAATCGCGAAAAATCTCCTGTACTACTCGTTGCTGGGCATTGGTTAGGGTAAAGGGCAAAATCTGATTAAACTGTTCAATCAGCTTGCCTTTAGGGGTGAAGCTAGCACCTAACTGGGTTTGCTTGAGCTGTTGGCGACGTTGTAAAAAGCCCAGTTGCAAATAGAAAAACTCATCAAATACCAGCCTGCGTCGAGCGTGGGTTAGCTCCTCCCGATTTTCAGGATAATGGATACAGGCGATCGCATTTTTTAATTTAACTAAGCCGTATTGATTCCGAAGCTCACTGGGTAAGGGGTCAGGTAACTGCGCAGCAGCAGGTAATGCTGCAATCACTGATTTTCGGACTGTATCGGCAGGAACTCCTTCGGTTAGGGGATATCCAGGCAAGAGTCGCCCTATTTTAATTGATTCAATACTAGCCCCTGCACCGTCTAAGACCTCTATTTCAGGCTTATCAAGGGTAATACCATATTTGTTTTGCTTAACTAACCCCGAGGCAGCAACAATTGAACCAACAGGATACTGACGTTTATATCTTTCCTGAGAACCCCGATGACTAAATCTAGCGCCCATCAAAAAGCGATTGAGCTTTAATCTTCCTGTGGCATCGCTCAAAACTAATTCAAAGATAGTCAGTTTTTTATTTTTAGGACTACTAAAACACTTACAACTTCTCACGGTGCCAATCACCGTAACTGTTTCCCCTGCTTCTAAGTGAGTAATCTGCACCTGACGGGCATAGTCAAGATGATCACGAGGATAATAAAACAATAAATCGCGGACTGTATAGAGTCCTAACCTTTCCAGATAGCTACTCCTGCGTCCAATATCAATCACTTGACTCAAAGGCTGATCTAGGGTGATTTTCTGGTTAAAGTAAGTCTTGGGCTTGGGACTACTTAAAGCTGTGGTGCGAGGAGTTTTTGGCGATGGTGGCGTAGCGGTCGTTTCGGCGATCGCTTTTTGTTTGTGCAGAAAATTACGGGTGCCAATTACAAGCTGCTTTCTTTGCCCAGCACTCAGAGATTCATAGCGAGCAAACTTCTGAGCAATATCATGCCATTGAATTTTGTCTCCCGCAGGAATATTACGCGGTGGCTTGCCTAAACTGAGACAAAGAAATTCACTAAAGCGAAATTGATTACCAACTAAATCAGTGTAACCTCTTTCCGCCTCTACAGATAATGCTTTCTGCAACCTAACCCAATCCAGTGTTTGTTCCCCCATGCCCCATTTTTAGCTGTCGATAATTGGTATTTTAAATACTATTGAGAGGCTTGCACAGACAAAATACTCAAATCTTCGCCAATTCTACTGTCAGCCATATATTTTGAGTCTCATGTATTAGGATCAAAACTATTATTATTATTCTTCAAACCAATTTTCTAGTTAAAGATTAGCAAAATTTACAAAATTAGAGACATTATTTAGCAACTAAAATTAGATTATTCATGGCTGCGATCACAGCTATTTGCCTGTAAGCAAACGAGGGTGATTTGTCAATTGAAGTTAGCCTTTTTATTTCTATGGCTTGTCAATTATTTTTGATCAAAAATAATGCTTTTGGGAGGCATCTCTTTGAGAAGGAAAACCGTAAGCCTAGAACAGCAAAATATTTTGAACTAAGATAACTTACAAAATACTAAGCGGCTTGATTAAAACTCTTATCTCAAACAATCCCAACCAATATGAGAGAAAATCAGAGATGAGAAGATTTTCAGGGAATGAATAGGCACACTATCATACATGGTGAATGCTTAGACTTTGGAACAAAGATAAATACTCTAAAAGCTATTTCTTTGATTAACTATGTGAATAATATTCAGACCTGTATTGAAGATTGAATTTATAATTTAATTTGTCAGAAAGATACTGATAAGTAGTAGGAGTAATTAGTAAAATTAGGCTCAGATCTATGAATCGATAGCTTATAAACAAACCTAATTACTTAAGTTGTATACTCAGCGTTGATCTCGAAATATTTATAAGTCAGGTCACAACCCCAGGCGGTACTTTTGCCCGCACCAACACCAATATTGACAGAAATTAGAACCGTATCATCTTTTAAATATTCCCCTGCTGCCGCTTGTTTAAGATAATCACTAGCAGCATCTCGGTCAAAATTCTGGGGCTGTCCATTCCTCATCAAAGCAATATCCCCCAGATCAATATTTAATTCATCCTGGTGAAATTTAACTCCTGCTCTACCTGCGGCTGCGGCGATTCTACCCCAGTTAGGGTCGCGACCAAATACGGCTGATTTAACCAAGGATGAGCCAACGATAGTTTTTGCCACTTGAGCTGCGGCATTATCGTCTGGAGCCCCTGATACCTGAACTTCAATCAAACAGGTTGCTCCTTCCCCATCACGAGCGATCGCCTTAGCCAGATACTGACATACTTCTGTCAGCATTGCTTCTAGCTTTTTAGCCTGAGGACTACGCTCAGTAATGGCAGTAGTGCGAGACTGTCCATTAGCTAAAGCCAGGACACAATCGTTGGTACTAGTATCACCATCCACCGTGATCTGATTAAAACTCTTATTCACCGCCCGCTGTAACATCTCATGCCATAATCCCGTCGATACAGCAGCATCACAGGTAATAAAACCCAACATGGTTGCCATATTCGGCGCAATCATCCCCGAGCCTTTTGCCATGCCGCCAATTCTCACTGGACGACCTTCAATCGTGGTTTCGAGGGCAATTTCTTTAGTTACTAAATCAGTGGTAGTAATTGCTTTGGCTGCATCTGCACCCCCTTGCTCGCTAGCAGCTCTCACTAGAGGTAGGATTCCCTGACGCAACTGTTCCATTTTGATTCGTTGACCAATTACTCCTGTCGAAGCGAGGAGGACAGCATCAGGATTAATATTTAATTGTTGTCCCAATAACTGGGCACTTTCTAGGGCATCTGACCACCCAGGCTCTCCCGTAGCGGCATTGGCTTGTCCTGCATTACACAAAATAGCTCTAGCACTAGCTTTGGCTTGGAGACACTGGCGACAATAATCGATGCAGGCAGCGCGCACCTGAGATGTTGTAAATACCCCTGCGGCGATCGCATCTGTCTGGGACAAAATCAACGCCAAGTCTTGTGCCCCAGTAGATTTTAACCCTGCGGCAATTCCTGCGGCGATAAATCCTTTCGGTGCGGTTATGCCCCCACTCACTATCTGCCAATCTACCATTTGTATCTAAATATTTGTTAAAGATTCAATGATTCTATCCAAAGCTGATTATAGCAAGAGTTATAACTCCCAGTTCAAATAGTTTTAAGCTCTAGACCTCTTTAATTATGGTAGATTAAGCTGTGGTAATGATAAAGATTAAAACGACAGCTAATTGGTTTTGATGCTGCTTCAGCCTCAAACTTCAGGGGGAAAGCTCAGTGAAAATCTGGCACTGTCCCGCAACTGTGAAGGTTTTGCTCATTGTGAAAACCCTAGTCAGAATGCCCGCCGATTATGCTCAACATTAGCTCACACTTAGAATCTGCGAGGTACAGATGATGCTAGTTTTGCCCTACACTTTCCATTATTCATTTCTCCTTCCAAGTCCAAATTTTCTAACTGCTTATTACTAGCTTTAAACCGAGATTATTTAAAGTTAACAACTCGTAGTTTTCTTATTGTCAGAGCAATGCTAGATGGATGCACAATCTCATTTCCCTCGGACAAAGTCAGCATTTAACACCTAATCTGCTGTTGCCTAATTGACACAGTTTTACGAATAATGGCGTGCAGCTTTCATCTCCTTTCAAATAAAATCTTGGTAATTTATGAATAATAAGAGAAAGTTTTTTCTAGGTTTTGCTGCCAGTTTGTTATGCAGTTTTAGCTTACTGATTACAGCAGCTTTTCCTGTTTTAGCCCATCATCCCAACGGAGGAGCAATTCCCCGTAACTTTGCTGAAGGATTTTTGTCTGGTTTAGGTCACCCAGTAATCGGCATTGACCATTTAGTATTTGTGGTGGCGCTCGGTTTATTGGCGGCGTTGAGTTTCAAGAGAGGCATAATTATGCCCGCAATATTTGTCATAGCAACTGCATTGGGAACAGGAATTCATTTACAAGGAGTCAACTTGCCTATGCCCGAACTAGTAATTGCGTCTTCTGTGCTAGTTATAGGCATCTTTATTACTCAAAAAAACCAGGCAAGTTTAATTCTGTTAGCTATCATCAGTGCGATCGCAGGAATCTTTCATGGCTATGCCTATGGTGAATCGATTGTAGGCGCAGAAACTACGGCTTTAGGGGCATACTTACTAGGATTTTGTGGGATTCAGTTAGGAATTTCCGCGATCGCTTATTATTGCTGCCGCAAAATCGTTAATCAATCTTTTAAGTCAACACTGTTAACACGTTTTGCTGGTTTAATCATCAGCGGTATTGGTTTTGCTTTCGTTTCTAATCTCATCTTGAGTTAAATTGTTCTCGCTTCACATAATTAACTATGCATAAAATACCCGTAACTGTAATTTCAGGATTTCTAGGCGCTGGCAAAACCACCTTGGTACGTCACCTGTTACAAAATAATCAAGGCAAACGGATTGCCGTTGTGGTCAACGAATTTGGCGAAGTCGGAATTGATGGCGACTTATTGCGATCGTGCCAAATTTGTGAGGAAGAGGAAAGTCCTGTCAGCAATATTGTGGAACTAACCAATGGCTGTCTCTGCTGTACAGTGCAGGAAGAGTTCTATCCGACGATGCAAGAATTGCTTAAGCGTCGGGATCAAATTGATTGTCTGCTAATTGAAACTTCAGGATTAGCCTTACCCAAACCCCTAATTCAGGCTTTTCGTTGGCCAGCAATTCGCAATAGTGCCACAGTAGATGGTGTAGTCACAGTAGTTGACTGTCATGCTCTAGGGACAGGGAAATTAGTCGGAGATTTAGCGGCTTTGGAGTCTCAAAGACAAGCCGATGCTAGCTTAGACCATGAAACTCCTCTGGAAGAATTATTTGAGGATCAGCTAGCCTGTGCTGATTTAGTATTACTGACTAAAACTGATTTAGTTGACCCTATGATGTTGGACAAGATTAAGCTCTGGCTAAATCAAGAATTGCAGCCTGAGGTGAAAATAGTTACCGTTAAAAACGGTCAGATTGACCCAAATCTTCTTTTGGGTTTTAACGCGGCGGTAGAAAATGACCTAGACAATCGTCATTCTCATCATGACCATGAAGCGGAACACGATCATGATGAAGATATTAATTCAATTGAACTAATTTTAGACCAAGCTTTTGATCCCCAGAGCTTGATTCTGAAGCTGAAAGAATTATTAACCGAACAAGAAATATATCGCATTAAGGGATTTGTTAATGTTGCGAACAAGCCCATGCGTTTAGTATTGCAAGGAGTAGGAAATCGCTTTGATACCTTTTACGATCGCCTGTGGCAACCAACAGAGACAAGGAAAACTAGATTGGTTTTGATTGGACATGACTTAAGCTATCAAGAGATCAAAGCAAAAATTATTAATTCCCAAGCACTGGTGTAAGGTGTTGAACAACACTGATATCGATACCAGAACGGATTGAGTATCGTCTAGCCCCTATCAGTAGCTCTACTGTAAAGTCTTCATAAATGATGGAGATAAATTCGTTGGGACTAGATAATCTCCGCTAGAATTGTAACGAAGTAAACTTGCAGCATACTTCATAAATAGCTCACAATATCTCAGGAAATACTATGAAAACAAAACTACTAGCTGGTGTGCTTGCTGGGTTTGGCATTGTGATTGGCAACGCGATCGCTCTTCCCACTTCAGCCCAAACCAAAACTAGCAATACTTATTACTGCGCTCAGCTCAATGGAGCTTGGAATACCTTTGTCAACACTCCCCGAGGCAGAGTAAACTTGATCAATTGGGAAAACCAATTTGGTCCTGACTGGACTCCCCAAAAAAGATGCTCCGCCGTATCACAACGATTCCAAAGGTTTCTCGACCAAGGCAATTTAAAGTTTATTCGCACAGGTAATGTCAATCAACAACCTGTACTTTGTGTTGCTAACGCAAGGGGTGGTAACTGCCCAAACGAAAACGTGTTGATTACTCTCAAGCAAGATACTGATCCTGAAGAAGTATTAATTAGATTAGTGGATTTTCGTCGTAGCGTTAGTGGTCAAACCCTGACCCTCAGTGCTGATGATCCTGGCTTTTACTCCAGCGGAGAATTTTATGTCGATATGGAAAAGTTCCTCGACACAGTACCCGTAGATAATTAAATTAAAAGTAC
The DNA here is from genome assembly GCA_039179675.1 of Cyanobacteria bacterium P01_G01_bin.67. Lineage (GTDB taxonomy): Bacteria > Cyanobacteriota > Cyanobacteriia > Cyanobacteriales > Xenococcaceae > Waterburya. Next base: position 14,596 of record JBCDEP010000015.1, on the reverse strand, counting down.
AGGTAAAAAAAATACTTATTTTAAGCAGTGAATGAATTGGCTACCCAATAAAAGGTCACGTAATTTGAGAGTAGGTGGAAAAAACTATATTGACCGTTTGATTATAAAAACAGCATCCCAGGTAATTAAACTGACAATTTGTCTAGTCGGTACTGGGATGTTTTTATCTGGAGATGCCGCCAGCCTGAAACTAAATTCATGGACATCAGTCTCTTCTCGTGAATTAGCCCTCAAAATCAACCAGATTGCTACTGAGATTAGCGTCAAGATTCTAGACCGAGATTTTCTTGGCTCGGGATTTATTGTGCAACAATCAGGTCAGAAATATTTGGTAATTACTAATCAGCATGTTTTGCGTGCAGGAGAAGCACCTTACACGATTGAAACTCCTGATGGTAATACTTATTTGGCAAAAGTTGTCTCAGATATCACTGACAATTTCTTTAACTACGATTTAGCAATTTTGGAATTTGAAGCGAATCAGATTTACCCTACCGCCAAAATTGGTAGTTCACTCTTTTTGAAAGTTGGGGAACCAATATTCGCTGCTGGTTTTCCCTACAGGCAATCTACTGTTCAAAAAAACCCTAACCTTTGGGAGCAAACTCAAACCAATACATCCAGAGGTTTATCAATTAAACAAGGACGGATCGCGATTATTCTTAATCAAGCACTAGAAGAAGGTTATCAAATTGGCTACACCAATGATGTCAAAAAGGGAATGAGCGGGGGTCCTCTCTTAAATTCTCAGGGAGAAGTCGTTGGGATCAACGGTAAACATGCCTATCCTTTATGGGAGTCTCCTGAAGTTTATCAGGATGGTTCTGAACCTTGTCCAGCCTTGCAGGAATTAATAATTCGCTCCAGTCTAGCAATTCCCATTGAGAAAAGCATTGAATTAAAACCACAGCTAAAATCGCTTAATTCAGTATCTAACTATAGAACAGTTCCTAAATCTAATTTACTGACTAAAAACTCTCACTTGATTGCCAAGATGCAGGCTGAAGCTAGAGAAACCGAGCAAAAGTGCCAAGATTATCTGATCGAGTCAGTAAGGAATCAAGGACGAGATACAGCTGAGTAATTTTCGGCGTTCTTGATTTACTGCTTACCAAAAGAGTACAATGCAAGCTCCCTAGTAATCTATTAGTAGTGCATGCGGGGGTTACCCTTTTGTACTAAAGTACTCGCTCCGCATCGTCCGAAGGTGAATCCTTTAGGAAGCCCTTTGTTAGTTTTTGAGTTTCAAATTTTAAATAATAATTTTAGTAATCATATCTGGATTCAGCAACGCTTAATTTTTTTTAATTATTAAAGCCATCCACGTAAGCGATAAATAAACATACCAAGATATTCCTTGAGCGCCTGAGAGGTATTATCCAGATTTCCCGAATCTGGCAACAGGCTAAGAATCAAAGATTCACGACTAAACTGATATTCAATTAAATCACGATCGCTCATAATATAATCTGCTGGGGCAGGAATGGCATCGATTCCTTGCTTACGAAAGATTGCGATTGAGCGAGGCATGTGAGAAGCGGAGGTAACTAATAAAATACGCTTGATGTTTTCTTGTTCTAAAATCTTTTTCGTAAATACTGCATTCTCATAAGTATTTAAAGACTGTGATTCTAAAATCATGGCATCTGAAGGGACACCGATTAACTCTAGGACAGTAGCCATACTGTTTGCCTCGGAAGTATCGCCACCATACCATTGGAATCGCCCACCAGTCAGAATAATTTTGGGTGCTGCACCATCTTTATATAGCTTAGCTCCATATAAAAGGCGATCGCCACTTTCACTGAGATCGGGTAAGACTCGTGGAGGTTCCTGGTTTCGCGTCACGCCACCTAAAATCACGATGGCATCTGCTTGGGGCAAAGTTTTTAAAGGTAAATATTGGTGCTCTAATGATGCCACTAGATTGTTGCCAACTCGGGAGTTGCCAGCAGTTAGCAAAATAATCAAAGCTAAGAGAATAGGAACCCAAGCCCGACGAGAGCGGTTGAAGCTCAGCCAGAGGGCTAACAATAGTAGTAAACAAGATAAACCCAGAGGGAAAACAAATAGAGGTAGTAACTTGGATAGAAATAAAAACATAATTGTTATCCAACAATGAAGTCAAAATTTGTTGGTCTCATAAATATCTCAGCAAGATCTTGTTCAATTAATGTATTCCTTGCACTAAATATTTTAGATCGATGTTTAAGCTAACAACTTCTATCGGTTCTTTGCTATTTTGTTCAGCTACCTTGGCTGTCAGTATTATTGATTGTGTTCCCACCCATGCAATAGAAGCCCCTGATGGTACGGTTGCTTTTGAGTCTGGGTTAGATCTATTAGATGCCTATACAACTTTTAACGGCGTTCGAGTTAGGCAAGCACGCTATTATTTTGACCTAAAACTACCAGAGGGCGTTGGCGAACCTTTGAAAAGGGTGGTATTTCAGCAGCGGACTGGCTCAGAAGAAATTGAGTTCAAACCAGAACAGACTAAGGCATATTTAAATAGAAGTCGGGACGAAGAAGACCTCATAGATTTGACTACAACTTTTAATGAGGAGACTGGAGAAGTTGTGGTCGAGTTTAATGAACCAATCCCGATAGGTAGTGAGCTATCCATTGGCATCAAGCCCAAAGAAAATCCAGATATAGGTGGAGTATATCTATTTGGAGTAACGGCTTTTCCCCGAGGAGAAAAGTCTCGCGGTCTGTATTTGGGTGCAGGAAGACTACATTTCTTTGATAATTTTAACTCATCAAGAAGATCTCATTAATTTTGGCTTAATGATTTATATTTCCAAACGCTAAGACACACTGAGCCTATAATGTTAGACTAATAAACGCAGTAAAAATTCACACATTCAGAAATTCGGGTGTTTTGCCAGTTGGATTTACCTTCTGGAGAATGTCTCTGAATGGAGGATTAACCCGAAACAGGAGTAAAAAACAATATGCCAGTAGTTTCTCTCGCAGAACTTTTAGAATCTGGGGTTCACTTCGGTCATCAAACCCGCCGTTGGAACCCGAGAATGTCTCAGTACATCTATACCGCTCGTAATGGTGTACACATCATTGACTTGGTGCAGACAGCACAGTTAATGGAATCAGCTTACGAATACATGCGCTCTTCTTCTGAGCGTGGTAAAAGAGTTTTGTTCGTGGGAACAAAACGACAGGCAGCAGGAATTATCGCTCAAGAAGCATCCCGTTGTGGCGCGTTTTACGTCAACCAAAGATGGTTAGGAGGAATGCTAACTAACTGGGAGACAATTAAAACTAGAGTAGAGCGACTCAAAGAATTAGAATATCTCGAAGAAAGTGGTGGTCTAGAAAAAAGACCCAAAAAAGAAGGTTCAGTGCTGCGCCGTGAGATGGGTAAACTACAAAAATATCTGGGCGGCATCAAAATGATGCGTAAAGTACCGGACATTGTAGTTATTATCGACCAAAAGCGGGAGCATAATGCGATCGCCGAATGTCAGAAGTTGGGAATTCCTGTCGTCTCTATTTTAGATACTAATTGCGATCCCTTAGTAGCAGACGTGCCGATTCCCGCTAATGATGATGCCATTCGTTCAATCAAGCTGATTGTTGGTAAGTTAGCTGATGCTATCTACGAAGGTCGTCATGGTCAACCTGATAATCAAGATGACTATGATGAGCTACAAGAAGGTTTGGAAGCTCAAGAAGATTATCCATCTGCTGAGGAAGAAGTAGAAGTAGAGGTACCTTTGGAGACTGAAGCTGATAGCGAAGAGTAATCAAGAGTTATTGGATCATTAACAATAAGCAGGGGCAAAGCTTTGAGCCTCTGCAAACATAATTTAAAATTATTTTGTCCTCACTTAAACTAAATTAAAACAAAAAGAATATGGCAAGCATATCAGCCAAAGTAGTCAAAGAACTCCGCGAAAAAACTGGCGCGGGGATGATGGATTGCAAAAAAGCATTGACAGAAAACGATGGGGACATGACCAAAGCCATTGAATGGTTGCGCCAAAAAGGAACTATTTCTGCTGATAAGAAACAAGGTCGTGTCGCAGCTGAAGGTTTAGTTGAAAGTTATATTCATACTGGAGGACGTATTGGTGTTCTGGTTGAAGTAAACTGTGAAACTGACTTTGTGGCTCGTCGTGAGGAATTTCAGGAGTTGGTCAAGAATGTTGCCATGCAAATTGCCGCTTGTCCTAATGTAGAGTTCGTCAAAGTAGAAGATATTCCTGAGGCTACAGTCAATAAAGAAAAAGAAATTGAAATGGGTCGAGATGACCTCGACGGAAAACCAGACAACATTAAAGAAAAAATTGTCTCTGGTAGAATTGGTAAGCGTCTAAACGAAATTTCTTTATTGCCTCAACCTTATATTCGCGACCAGAGCATTACTGTAGAAGAGCTAGTCAAACAAAGTATTGCTCAGTTAGGAGAAAATATTCAGATTCGTCGTTTTGTTCGTTTTGTCTTGGGAGAAGGCATCGAGAAGTCAGAAACCAATTTTGCAGACGAAGTAGCTGCTCAGACTGGACAAAAATAAATTATTAGAGAAGTTAAACTGTAGATAGTAATTGTTGAAAGCATTTTGCAGACTACGTTTAACCAATTAATTTTGTGAAATGGAACCTAATTTAGGTTCCATTTATGCATCAGCGGCTTTTGCATTTAAAAGAAGATAGAATAAGATGAATTAGCTACGTATCAAGAGATTTTTACCAAGTCTTGAGCGACTGCCACTGGGAATAACTGAGCATAGAATGACGAAATCGATTCAGCAAGTTAAACAAGACCTCGAAAACTTAAAATCAACGGTAGCAAATACGGCAGTTGAGCTTGAAAAATTACATTTAAGCTATTTGGATTCATTAAGTGAGTCATTACAGCAGCAGCTAATTTTAGCTTGCTATCAAATTTGCACTCAGATCTATCCTCAAACGTTTTTAAATTTATCCCTAAGGGAAAAGCAAGATTTACAGCAAACCCTGAGAGGAATTGGGACACAGGTAAAATCAGAGTTAATTGAAATTGTCAATCATAAAGAATTAGAGCCTGAACCATCAGAAGTCAACTTGATGGCAGAGCTAATCAAAAATCTACCTAAGTCGAAAAGAAGCATAGATGAAAACCAAGAAACCCCACCTGAAATTGATCTGGAGCTAGTTAAGTCTGAATTAGAAAATATCGAATTTATTGAAATAAGTAGTGCTCTTGAAGAAGAAGAATCAGAACCTGAATCAGAAGCATTACCCAAAGAAAAAGTTGATTTTGAGAATCCAGAACATCTAATCATATGGCACAAGCAGATTGAAAGAGGTGTCAAGAGGGCCTTGGATCTGACCTCTAGAAAAGTCAATAAATGTCTACAAGACTATAGGGTGATTGCGGAACGTATTCCCCATAAAGTTATTGAGGTAGCAATGCAAGCAGACTCAGCAAAAGGAGCCAGGAATAATCCTAAATCTCCCGCTTTTCCTCATATTCTGCAATTGGCGATCGAAACCGACAAGAATAAAAAGCGCCCATCTTTTCCAAAATCTGCTCATATTAGTTTACTGCGCTTGCGTTTAGCGGAACTCGAATTTGCCGATCATTTACTAAGTGCCAAAAGAAGGGAAATTCGCAATTTGATGGGCAAAGTAGTCAAATTGAACAGTAAATATAAAGCAATCCAACAAGAAGAAGCAGTAATTGAGGCTCAGACTGCGTGGCGTTCAAGCTGGTATGAGGATTAATGTTTTCTTGCTACGGTAATTACTAAAATCGCCAACATACGCAGCATTATTGAAAATTGAATCTCCAAGTAGAACAAGATGCGTCATCTCTAAATTAATTTATCGATAAAATTTATCACGATTTGCGATCGCCTTTGAGATCATTCAAAAAATATGTTGGCAAATTTAATTTCTAGTTCCAAAGGAAATTCAAAAGAAACTTGTTCTTGGTAACTATCAAACATCCTCTCCTCATATAAACCATTCATTAATTCAAGACAGATAAACTTTTTATCCTGGGGATCGATAATCCAATAATACTTAATTCCTCTGGCTGCATATTCAGAACGTTTGAAACGGTAATCTCGATCACGATTTTTTTTACCAGGAGAAACTACCTCAACCACTAATAAAGGCGGTGGCATATCCAGGGTGATGGTTGAACGTTTATATTCTGCTAACTCTGCTGCGCCTTCTGGGGTAAGAACTATTAAATCAGGAACTCTGGCTGTAACTCTACTCCCACTAATAATAATTTCTGCCTTATTCGTTACTTGCTGATAAGGGACAATCTTGGTAATTTCAGTAATTAAATACATGATAATTTGCAGATTTTGCCAAGATTCAGGAGGCATTTCTTTAATTAGTCCGTTTTCTAATTCGTAGTTACCATCGTGAATAATATCACTACAGTTAAGATATTCCTCTAAAGTATATTGATGGGATCTTTGTTCAGCAGAAAGCATTGATCTAGGAGCAAGTTTTAAAATTTAGAACTTATATTTTAGTATGCTGATTAATCAGAAAATGTAAAGGATTATTGTCACAGAAAGAACCTTTGATGCGATCGCAGTGTAGTTAAAGCATCAGTGTAATTTTTAAACTAGTTTTTAAGAGTATAAATCTATGCTGTCTAAAAAAATATCATCCTTATCACTTTCTATATTATTATGCTTGGGATATTCTGCCATAGCAGAGGCTTGTCAAGATAAATTTAGTTTTGTTGCTTTTGGCAATCTAGAGAAAAGCGACATGGATCGTTTAAAAAAGAAGTTTTTGAGTACTAGAAGATCGCCTAAAAATGCTGTTCCTGTCTATCTCTATGATGTACAAAGTATTTTAGGATTTTCGGGAAAGCAAACTAACATCGCTAGCAATGGCAGAATTGAGGAGCGAATCTGGATTGATCGGGAGAATTGTAAGCGAAAAGTTAAAGCATCATTTGTGGATCGCAAATTAGTCAAAATAAAAAGTTATGGTTTTTAATTTACACCTTTAATAATCATTGATGGATTTTAATTGTAGTTAAACTTCGCCATCAAAATCCATCTCGATAAAATATTTAGCAGGTTGATTAATATTAGTAAGAAATTAGCAGATTGCTCCTAATTATTTGACATTAAACATACTATTGATTCAATTGAGCATCAAATTATAGTTCAAAAAATTTTAGCTTCTAGAACCCACGGTAATTAAATGTTGGCGCACTAAATGTTCAAATTGATACAGATAAGCAGTACAGAAAAGACGCAGCAACATTAAAGGATTAAAAAAGCTTTTCGATCCTAACCACCAGGCGGACATTTCCGATAAATAGTAGTTTGGTGAAAAAATGATGATGCCAATCACACTGGTAATAATCATGGTTAAAGCGATCGCCAGCCAACCATATAATCCTTCCCACCAGCTCATTAAGCCTGGAAACCAATACTTTCTGCCCGACATTTCTGGGGTTTGGCTATCGGGAGCAAATAAATCTAGAACAATATGTAAGAGATGATGAGCAACAGCGATTACAGCAATTGGGAATAAAACTATCACGAGATACAGCACGGCATGACTGTTAAAAGAAAGTAGTTTTAGAAGTTGATAGTCAGTATGTTCAAATATTGCCCGCAGCACAACTTTCATACCTCTCACTAAGAGTAAAAGTAAAATTGCGCTCATCCAAGCATTAAGATTAGGTATCCAAGATGGTAAGTTTTTCATTGATTTTAGATTGTCGACTGTTTAAGGAAATTATCTTTCCAAACTAATCATTTTCCATCAAAATATCAGTGATCTTTTACCAGTAACAACAAGCGGTTAGCTATCACCTACTTAATCATGAAACAGCTATTTATCAAGAAATTTAAGCTAATTAATATTAGTTAGCGGATCTTTTAGGGACTGGATTCAGCTTAGTCGGCTCATAATAATTTAAGTGGCGTCTGGAAAATATTTTTTCATCATAAATACTATAGCTATTTTGATTAATAAATTCTTCAGTGGTAATAATTGTAGATTTAATCAAAAAAGTTCGATTCTGTTCAATTACTACCGCACTTGCGGGAGAAGTATCTCGGCGAATAACTCTATCATCTTCTTCCCCTAATAAATTTTCAGCAATTGTAGCAAAAGTGCTTTTCTTTTCTGATTCAAAAGGTTCTCGACTAGTTACATGCTCAACTTCACTCACAATAAAGACTATTTCAAAAGGCTCACCCATCTTACGTTCAATAAATTCTGCTACTAATGCTGCTTGATTGGGATAAATTTCCTTTTCAGTTTCCAAGTGAACATAAATAATTGGCGGACTCTTTGTCCAGTCCACATCTATTTTAGTATTATGAACTTCTTCTCCAACAGTAATAGTTTCGTTAATCAACTTATTACTAATTTCCACCTCTAGCTGTGCCTGTCTAACTAGTTCTAGGAAACTTGCTCCTAACGGAATTAACATCAAGCTAGTTAAAGCAAAAGTCCAGCCAAGAGCATGACTTACTTGTGTATAGCCAGCAAGTACAAAGACAATCATGCAGGCTAATGTAATGCCTAATAAATTAGTTAGGTATAGTAAAAAAGCGCCTCTAGCAAAATAAAATTTCGATTGAGATAAGGATAAGCCAACAACACATAAAGGAGGCATTAAAGCTACGGCGATCGCCGTACCTGCGATCGCATCACTGACCCCTTTTCTCACTTTGGCAAAAGAGCTAATTCCTCCTGCCACCACGGCAATTCCCAAGTCAACTAAAGTGGGTTGAGTACGAGCTAGAGTTTCTGAACCAAATTCAGGAATATTAATAATATGACCTGTAATACTAGAAAGCAATAAAGCTACTATAGTCGCTCCTATAATTGATAATAAAGCTTTACGAAATAATGAATAATCGCCATCTAATGCGGCAAAAGCTAAGGCTCTTAAGGGTAGCATTAAAGGAGCTACTAACATGGCACCAATAATTACTGCCGTACTATTACTAATTAACCCAAAAGTAGCAATCATGCAGGCACTAATAGTAAATACAATATAGTTAGTATTCCAGGTTGCATCTAACCACAATTCTCGGTGCAATCTTTTAATAGCAACTTCTTTTTCTTGTTTTGGTATTAGCTTTCTTGATTTCCTACGTAATTTAAGCCAAATAAGTTTAGATAAACGTTCTCGATCAATCATTATTCCAGCTCTTAAGATAAAATCTCTAAGTATTTAACGCAAACTTAGGTGCTTACACCTAAACAAAAAAAAGAAAATCAACAAAGATATTAATCATCTATAGTATAGTTTCAAGTTAACTTACAGTCTTAAAATCGGCAAATAATCGAATCTTTTATGTTTAACTAGTCTTGATTTAAGCTACTGATTTAATACGCCAATATTTCTTAAAATTATTTAGCAACTATTTTGACAATAAACATTACTAATATGCATTTATTTAAATGATTTACTAATACAGATAATTGTTACTTACGACGTAGATTAACATAAGAAGCAACAGCATATTTGCGGTACTAACTAATTATATTCAAACTAAAAAAATATATATAGTCACTTTAGTCATCTATAGGATTAGCAAAATCATCAAAATTTATAAATGCAAATTTTTCTTAGATAATGCCTTTATTTGATTCATCGTCAATCATCATCAACTATTGCCAATATTTTTGACTAGGAATAAAAATAATCTAGAATTTAGTACTGTCAGTTCAATCCTGAGAGCTAACATTTAATTGCTCTAAAATAAGTTTTGTCAGTCACTCAGGATTTAGGTATATTATTTATGAATCGAATCTTGTGTAAATAATTTTCTTGAACAAAGATCTCACAAGCGATCGCACTAATTTTAAAAATTGCTAATCATTCTGCATGACTTCTATCCAAGAACAACTTAAAGAATTAAATACGGTTGCTATAAATGCGATCGCCTCAACTAATAGTCTAGATGACCTGGAACAGTTAAGAGTCAAGTACTTGGGCAAAAAAGGTCAACTATCACAAATATTACGAGGAATGGGCAAATTATCTCCTGAAGAGCGCCCTGTAGTTGGTTCTCAAGCTAATGTGGTCAAGGAAGAAGTTCAGACAAGTATCGAACAACGTAAACAAAATCTTCAGCAGCTACAAATAGAAGCCCAAATAAAGGCTGAAACTCTTGATGTGACAATGCCTGGAGTTAATCGTCCTCTGGGAAGAGTTCATCCTCTCAATGGAGTAGTAGATCGGGTATTAGATATCTTCGTCGGTTTGGGTTATACAGTTGCCACAGGACCTCAAATTGAAAGCGATTATTACAATTTTGAAGCGCTCAATACTCCAGCAGATCATCCTGCCAGGGATATGCAAGATACGTTTTATTTACCTGGAGGAAATTTACTGCGTACTCATACTTCCTCAGTGCAAATTCGCTACATGGAAAATCATGAGCCTCCAATCAGAATTATTGCCCCAGGTCGAGTTTATCGTCGAGATACAGTTGACGCCACCCACTCAGCAGTATTTCATCAAGTTGAAATACTAGCGATCGATAAAGGCTTAAGGTTTACCGATCTTAAAGGTACCATTAAAGAGTTTCTGCAACGAATGTTTGGTGATGAGCTTCCTGTGCAATTTCGTACTAGTTACTTTCCATTTACTGAACCCTCTGCGGAAGTGGATGTCCAATGGCAAGGTAAATGGTTAGAAGTTATGGGTTGTGGCATGGTTGATCCTAATGTATTAAAGGCTGTGGGATACGATCCAGAAGTTTATACTGGTTTTGCCGCAGGATTTGGCGTTGAAAGATTTGCGATGGTGCTACATCAAATTGATGATATTCGTCGCTTGTACAATAGTGATTTGCGCTTCTTACAGCAATTTTAGACATGGCTAGTTAAAGTTAAAATGGAATAATTAATTCTATTCTCTTTAATTCTTAACTAGCTGAAGCTAAGGCACACAGATTTCCTCAGGTAAACAATTAGACTTAAGAGTATTAGGATCGCGCTCGTCTAGGTAAGCTTGGTGTTCATTATAGTTGTGCGCTGCAAAATGAAGCTGTAAGAAAAGTCGAGGCTGCTTTTGTGGGGGATTACCTTTATGAAAGCAAAATGTATCCTCAATAAATCCAAATCCTGAATTTCCAGTTATGGTTATAAATTGCTTTGAGTCATAAACTTTAGTCAACTCTGTTTCAGTTTGAATGCGGCTAAAATAATTAAGAACATGTAATAGGGGTTTTTTGAGGTGACTACCACGAATACAAACATGTGGTCCATCATCTAAAGTAACATCAGTTAAATAGAAACAAAATCTCAAACCAGAAAAATCGTCAATATCGTAGTGGAAATAACGAAACTTTTGTTGGTCTGCATCACAAGATTCTCCTTCTATAGGAAAAGTCCAAAAAAGACTGCTGCCAGTATACTTTGCCTGTTTTCCAATGTACCCCGTCGCAATTTCTCTTAATTTTGAATCATTAATTAGCTGAGCAATTTGGGGACAATCTTGACTGATGTTAAAATAACGCGCCACATAAAATGGCTTGGAAAATACTCGGTCGAGCTGAGCTTTATCCGAAATCCGAAATCCCATCTCAGGATGACCACCCCCATAGCAGTTTTGTGTACTTAAATACTGCATCAATTCACTTAGAAAATCTTGAGGGAGAGAAAACCCCAGAAAAATACCATCTTGCTTCAGAGTCCGAACAATACTCTTGGTGTCAGTTCTTGAGAATAGCGAGCTGGAATCCCGGTGGATAATTGCAGTCGTAGTGGAATTTGACCAAAGCTTAGATAATAGTAAGTAAATTTGACGTACAGTATTAAATCTGGCAAAAGCAAAAACCAGAAAATATTTGGGTCTTGTAAATATATTGATGAAAGTATATGCCAGTTTACGTAGTAATTCAGCATAATTTAACTTAGTAAATATAATTTTGGTACTCCAGGAATTGCATTTAACAGTAGCTACTGATGCCTGAGATTCTGCGGCTTCAATCGGCTTTGCTTGAGGATAAAGATTAATCTGAGACATAAAAAAAATATATATAGCTGTAGCTTCTTAAACATACTATCCAAGAGCATATGATATTACAGAAAATCAGCCTGGATTATTTTGTTTGCGTAAAGTTTCTCAGACTTAAATGTTAAGAAAATACCTCAGCTTGATAATCTAATCGATTTCAATTTATTGGGGGGCAGTAATAGTTTCAAGAGCCTATCCTAATATTGATCTAATACTGACCTCGAACAGGACAAACCATCATCTTTTTCTCTCATTTTCAGCAATTTCTTGATTTTAAACTACTCAAAAATTCTGAAATTTGATTGGTAGTACAGGGTCAATATTGATAAATCGCTATAAAAAATTAGCCTCAGGCTTAAACAGAAACGATTAAACCAGAGGCTAAAAAAGCTATTAAATTATGGACTCAAACGACTGAAAATTTGCCTGTCAAACTAGAATTTAAATGTAGTTCTAAGAACAGTGACAAACACTTCGTCATTATCACTATCACCATCGGGATTAATTAGCACATAAGCACCAGGGGTGATCGTAATATTCTCGTTGAGAGGAAACTTATAAAGTGTTTCAATCAAAAACGGAGTATCATCATCTTCTGCTAAGTCACTATCGGTGACGGTAGGAACAACACCACCAGCTACAGAAAGAGCAGAACCTTCTTTAAATAGATCTAAATAGGATACGCTACCAGAAGCAGTGTAGAGAGTAGCACTATTATCACTACCTAATTCATCAGCAAAAGAAACCGCACCATTGACAGAAAAATTAAACCTTCCGATATCCAATGTACCAGTCAGACCAACCTGATCGGCAGATGTATCAACAGCGCCAAAAGGTTCTTCAGCTAAATCAGTACCAGTATCTCCAGTTAAATCAACATCACCCTCGGTTTGAAAACTACGCACATAAGCAACACCTAAACTGAGAGCATCAGTTGGCTCAAATACAATTTGAGCACCCGTATTGAAGGAACCGTTAAAGATACCTTCTTCCTCTGAGGGATCGTTACTTTCGCCATCTTCAGTCAGATACAAACCAGTTAACGTAATCTTGTCGTCGAGGAATTTGACGCTAGCACCAACCCCAGAACCATCAGTACCACGGAACAGTATTGGGTTGCGTCGAGTAAAACGAGACAAAGCACCAGTTCCACTAGAGGCTAGTATGGGGTTTTGAACATCAAAAATGTCGTTGAGACCTAGTCCCTCTGTACCCGCATAGAGGGTAATTTTATCGTCAAATAAGCGAGTTCTGTAGCTCAGTTCATCGATTTCTACATCATTGCCATTGTCTTCGTCAAAACCAAGACGAGCTGAATCGATACCAACCCCAGTAGAATCTTCATCAAATTGAGGAACATTTCCTGCTTCTAGTCTGGTTCTTAAACGGTCTTTTCCTGTAAAACTAGAGTCAAAGTTTAATCGAACACGATCACTAAAGGTAGTTTCAGTAGGATCGTCTTCCCCTCCAATATCACCAAAGGTGTCAACGACAGCAAAGATAACTTCACCCTTCAGTTTGGTGGTGGTAGAAAATTGGTTATCTTCGAGAACAGCAGTACGTCCTTCTAGTTCATCAACTCTACCACCAATTGTAGTTAATTCGGCTTCAAATTCTTGTGCCAGACGATTGATAGTATCAATATCTTCTTGACTAACAGAGTCTTGAGCTGCGATCAAACGTTCAATTTGATTTAAACAAGAGTTCAAACCCGCAGCAAATTCGTAACGTGTTAGAGGTTGATTCCCACGGTAAGTTTGGTTAGGGAATCCAGCAATACAACCATAACGGTCAACTAAGCTTCTGAGTGCTTCATAAGCCCAGTCAGTTGGTGATACGTCTCTCAACTGATTGACATTTGTCACCTGAGATAGGGAATTATCTTGTCCCAGCTTCTGGTAATTATTGATTTGTTCTAGAGTTTGGTCTATTGCACCCTTATCCGCAGCAATCATTTCTGCACTCGCTCCGCTGGTTGCAACTAGAGAAGCAGCAAATAAAACAGGAGCAACCTTTAAGGTTTCCCAAAATAAACGATTCATAAATGTATCCTCACACACTTAAATTATAAATGGACTACAATATCGTAGTTTTTTTAACAGTTAAATTTTGCTATTGATGGTGGTGAACCTAGCTAATTATTTGCCCAGTATAATTAACATTCAGATACATTAACAGAGAACCGTGACATTTTATTGATCGCACACTATTAAAAATATCTCTTAGTAATTATGACGAGATATTCAATATTTAAAAACTCAAAAGCTTTTCTAGTAAAGATCATGACTGTTTTTATACTCTTTGAGATTCATAACACAAATTGATAATTGAGAATATTTACTAGTTAAATTGACTATTTAAGATAAAAATTAATAAATTATTTTTGGACTATTGTTGTGTGGAAAACGCTTTTATTTCAGCTTTAGAGAAGAAGCCAAATCAAAAAACTAGAGCTAACAGTTCAAAACTGCGAAGTGAGAGCGAATTTTGGTAGAGAATTTTACGTAATCAATACTACCCCTGGATAGACCCGAGCACTCTCATCACTGGGGTCAAGTTACTTAGTTTTAGCTGCGGGGTATCAGTTTGATTATTACTTAACTTGATTATTCAGTTTCTG
>JBCDEP010000230.1:0-7440 GCA_039179675.1 Cyanobacteria bacterium P01_G01_bin.67 | reverse complement strand
GTCATTACCTGCATTGCCTTGAAGTCCATCATTCTTGGCACCACCACGGAGAGTATCATTGCCATCGTTACCTTGAATGAAAGTTTTGATCTTGCTGGCGTTAGTGGCGTTAATCAGATTGTCACCACCTCCACCATAAAGGTTGGCATCTTCAATACTGATCAGTGTATCTGTACCCTCTCCTGTGACTTGAGTATTAGTTAAGGTGATGTCGTTATCGCTGGTGATGAAAATGCGATCGCTCCCTGCACCACCATTAAGCTTGTCGTCTCCTGCATTGCCAATGAGATTATCATTCCCCGCATTACCCTGAAGTCCATCATTCTTGGCACCACCGCGGAGAGTATCATTGCCATCGTTACCTTGAATGAAAGTTTTGATCTTGCTGGCGTTAGTGGCATTAATCAGATTGTCACCATTGCCACCATAGAGATTAGCATCTTCAATACTAATTAGCGTATCTGTACCCTCTCCTGTAACTTGAGTATTGGTTAGAGTGATATTGTCATTGCCGTAGATGAAAATGCGATCACTACCCGCACCACCATTAAGCTTGTCGTCTCCACCATTGCCAATGAGATTATCATCTCCTTCACCACCAATTAAGGTGTCCTTATCGGCATCACCTCGAAGAGTATCTTTTCCCTTGCCGCCATCTAAGATATCGTTACCACTCTGACCTTGGATCAGGTCATCTCCATTCAGTCCATTGATAACGTCATTAGAATTATTGAGACCCCTAACTGAATTATCTTCTCCATCAAGGAAAGTAATTTTATTACTAGCGAATACTTGATTTTGACTTTCTTGGGGGTCAAAAACGTCAATACTGTCTTGAATTGTCGATTGTCCGTTAAAGAGAATATTACCAATTTGGTTAGATAAGTTATCTAACTCTTCTAAAACAAAGTCAGTAAGAACAACTTCAGTATTATCTACTCCTTTAAAGTTAAGCTCCAAGTCATTGTCAGACTGAGTTAAAACTAAGTTTTTGGCAGTTAAGCCACTTCCGTTAAATTTGAGGGTATCAACTTGTGCTAAGGTTGCTGAGTCGGGATTCGTCCCTGTGCCGACTCCACCAAAGTTAAGGATAGTAGTAGTCCCGCTATTTTTAGTAATAGTAAATGTCTGTTGCCCACTACTACCGTCGGGTAAGAATAAAGTATTTACCGTAGCTACAGGACTAAAATTGTTAAAACTTGCACCATCGTCAACTACAAAAGAAATCTCCCGTGGCGTAGTATCAGGATTAGCAGCATTGTTAGTATAGGTTACTGAACTAAGAACCTGTTGGTAGTTGACAATAGTATCGCTGCCAGAAAGAGTCAAAGTACTGGTATCGGCATCATAGTTAACTGTAATGTTCCCCGTTGTCGTGGCTGCTAATAGTTCTGAATTGCTATCTAATGGGTTTTGGATCGTTACGGTAGCGCCAGCTAGGTTTTGTGATTCAGAATCACTGATAGTTAGATTGTTATCAAGAAGAGGGAAGGTGCCGCCGTTGTCGGAGATTGATGCAGTTGCATCAATGTCATCGGCATCGCCATTGAGGTCGAGAAGGGGAGCAGTGTTTACTGGGACATCGAGGGTTAGTTGTTCTCCTGCTGCGAGGAAGCCTTCTGATTCAAGAAAAGCTTGTCCTTGTTCGGTTTCTAGTGCGACTGAGATAAAGTAGTCTTCGCCTAAGCCAGTTAATTCCAGTTGAACTGGAGTTTGAACAGTATTTGGAATATAGCCTATACCTTCTTCATCTCCTAGCCAGAAACTATCAGGAATTTCCGTAACTGCTCCCGTTGCCTGAGTGTAACCTAATCTACGCCCATTACCATCAATGAGAAATAGCCCTACAGGATCGCTAACAATGTATGAAGCAGAGGAAGCGTAACGACGAGAACCTAATTCTAAAAGATCATTCCACAATGGATTTGTATTCTGCAAACTAGTAGAAATCTGTTCATCCTCTAGCTCGGTAATTCCTAGTGTCTCTAGAATTTGTTTTTGAACATCAATATTGGAAACTATGCTTGTGTGATCAATCTCGTCATTCGTATTCTGACCTTTAGTAAACGGACGAAGCTTGATTGTATCCTCGTTAACTATATCGCCGTTGTTGTCAATAAAGGTTCCAATAGCAGATAGTAAAGGTACAGCATCATCTCCTGGAAAATTCTCTCCAGAACCATTGCCAATGAAGTCAGGAGGATTAAAAGTTTTTGCGGCTAAATTCGCTTCATCCTGATATCAAGTGCCTTCAGGAACCGTGGGAAGAAGAGAGCGATTTTCTTCTGGTTCGACTAACTTAACTAAGGTCGATCTAGGAACAGGCGAAGATAGTGGGTTATCGGGATTTCCATAATCGGGTTCTTCTCTAATAACTACTCCATCTCTAGTCGGTTCGTTAGTACCAAAGATTACTTCTACTCGTTCGACTTTATCAGCAAAGAGATTGGGATTTCCTCCAGCTTCGCTAATTGAATCAAAGCCGTTGTTAAGATCTAACAGCAGATTATTTCGTTGGCTAGGGTCTATTTTTTCAATTTCTTGCAGATTTGGGTTGGAATCGTTTGCCTGCCCTTCATCGATAGCAATAAAAGGATATGTCGCTAATAAAGCTCTATAAGTAGGAATATACTGCTCAATAAAATCCTCAACATCAAGCTCGCTATCATCCGTAGGCGGTTCAATTACCCCATCTGCTTCACTGCTACCGTCTACGGTGATAGTCTCGCCATTTTTCACTTTTTGATAAGCAGAACGAATCATCGCTCCCGCAGTCCGAATTCCAGGACCCCCAATAAAATTGTTTTTGAGCGGATTCCAAGTCAGGGAAGAACCGCGATTGGGTACAGCTACCATGAAGAAATTATCTACTTCAGGTAGGCTTGCTTGTTCATCATTGGAATCTGTGTAACTAGCTCCGTAGGCATCGCTTTGAATATAGCTTTTAGTAACTAAACCTCCTGTACTGTGAGCAATTATATCCACAGCAGGGAGTTCTGGAATTTCATCTGAATCATCAAACTGACTTTTCCAACCAATCTCTGCTTGTTCTAACCAATAGCCAAGCTGATCTACGGCGTATTCGTGGGTATTATCCATAAGTTGAGCAGCCGTGCGCTCAATACGACCATCAATTGTGCCATCAATGGGAGCAGGGTTAAGTCGCCAATCATAGGTAGCTACAAAAAGGTCAATTCCTTCTTGATAACCAGCTCGTTTGAGTGTTTCAATCAAATCATCATAAGTTTTTCTTACATCCTCAATTTGCAATTGATTGGGATCAACACCCCGATTACGCACCCAATTTCGATAACCACTTACTTGTCCTGGAAATGCGGGAACGCTATATTTGGGCAAAGAACCACCAATACCTGGGACAATTAAAATTGGGTTTCGCACTGGATTAGCCCTAACAACTGCTTCTTCTCCAGTTGTAGTTTTAGTCCAAAAAGCAATTTGACCAGAATCATTGATTGGGTCGTAGATATTAATATCTTGAATATTTCCAGTTAATCCAGAATTTACTTCAGTGGCTTCATCTCCTACTTTGGCAACTACATTAGAGTTTGCTGTGGTTTTAGTTGTTCCTTCTTCAGTAGAAGAAATATTAAATTGACTTGATATTAGACTTTCAAAACCGTTTTCATCTGATGCTAAATAAGCAACAGTTCCGAAACCACCATCTACAGTTTCTTTGTATTCAATTCCAATAGGCTCGTCAAAATTAAATCCTCCAATCAATCCCTGATCTGTTTCTGTGCCAGAATCAAATTGACCATTACTGTCTTGATCGACATAAGTTTCACCAGGATCGAGAATTCCGTTTCCTGCCATACCAGCAAGACGAAAAACTTTACGTCTAAGTGTAGGGTCAGTTTCTACAATAGAGTTATCTTCTATACTAATGAAAATACCTTTACCCGCTTCCAAACCTTCAGTGACAGGTGAGGCTCCTGGATTATCCAAGTCGCCATAAAAAGCAACTATTTTTCCATCGTCACTAATATTAGTTGCCACACCAACAGAGCTAAATCCTAGATTGCTGCTGGCAATTACGGCGATAGGGTTTAACTGATAATCGTTAAGTGTGATTGTGGAAATTGGATCTCTAAAAACAATATTGCCATTGTCAGCAATGTCAGGTTTGATAGAGGTGTTAGGGGTGCTTGTCTGGTTATAATCTCTAAACCCACTACTTGATTCTCTTTGAGTTGCCACTACTTGATTCTGTGCACCAAAATCTTTCGGGTCGCCAACAAACACTACATCATCGGTGTTATTAATGCGCTGAAATAAGTACAGCCATTCAAAATCTAAACCACTAGCAGGAAATCCACCTGTTGCTTCAACAAAATAAGAATTGGGGAATTCGGCATCCCAAACTCTCAATGTCTGAAGTGATGATGCTGTATCCCTAGTAACAACTTTATTATTATCATTAATTTGAACCTGGTCGCTAAATCTCCAAGTGTAGTTACTAGAAAGATTGACAATATTGTCTGAAGAATCGAATACTAATAAATCTCTAGGAGGCTGAAATCCAGTACCAAATTTTCCAATAAATGCGACTAAGCCAGAATCATTGATAGATGGTGTATTACCGATACTTACTAAACTACCAGCATCAGCAACATTATCACCAGACTTAGTGATTAAATCAAATAAATAATTAGACATAAATTTTTATTTTTAGCCAAATAACTGTAAGGATATAAATCAATAAAAAAGAGAAAGATTATCTCTTATTGAGCAGAATTAAATAACCTCAATAGTTCAAAAAATAAACTTCTTGATCGAGATCACGGTTGAATAATAATTAATAAGCTAATTGCCTTGCTTGCTCCTTTGATAACATGGTTTTAGTTAGACAACAAGAGAAAACAGTATGAACACGCAATGACTATTTATATGTCTATATTTATGATAGAAATATGTAAAAAAATGTTATTCACATCAATAGAATTACTGAAACTAATTAAGTGCAAATAGCCATGCTCATGCTTGATTGAATATTATCACTATAATTAACTACCTGAAAATACGGATATTTTTATAATGAATCAAGTACAAAAACTAAGAAGAGTGGTGATAGCTTCTCTATCGTTGTTGTTATTTGGATACTTTGTCTTCAACAGAAATCCTCCCGAACCATCTATAAGCTGGCAACTTCCCGAAAATTCAGATACGGTTAATATTAGTCCTGACGGTAAATTATTAGCTGTATCAGTTGGCAAACGAGAAAGCCGTGAGATTCGAGGATACAGTTATGGTGGCAGAACCTCTTTAGAATTGAGGAATACTATTGATGGTTCTTTATCTAGTGAATTAGATGCCTTTTCTACCAGTAGCGTAGCGATTAGTTCTGATAATAAACTAATGGCAACAGGAACATATTACGGCGACATTTCTATTTGGAATCTAGAAACTAGTGAATTAGTTTGGACAACAGAAGTACCTAAAGAAGATCTACAATATTGCATTAACACAAAACACAATCGACCTTGTCGAGTAGCCCGTCTTTCCTTTAGTCCTAATAATCAATACCTAGTATCTTATACGCATAACCAAGGAACAGATGTTTGGAACGTTGCCAATGCTCAACAGCTATATCGTTTGGATAAAGTAATTCCTAAAATAACTTCTGACGGTAAGTTTGTCGCCTTTTCTGGCAAACCGATTGTTTTGCATCGAATTAGTGATGGTAAAGTTGCCAAAAAGCTTAATCAACAGGGCAGTATTATCTTTAGTCCTAATGGTAAGTTAATGGCTATATACAGAAGCAATTTTAATCAGCTATCTTTACAAGGTATCGAAGATAATCCCTTCAAAAAAAATCTGAATTTAAGAGGTAGATTAAGAGGTCGGAAATTTAGTCCTGATGGGCAGTATCTTGCCGTAGTCACCTACATCCCTCCTGAGGGTGGTGGTGATTTTCACGTTTCTCATCATACATCCTCTTCATCTAAATCAAAAACTATCCTTACTCTTTATCGGCTGAAAAATTCGGGAAAGATATCTCAAAGAACATTAATGAGTGTTGAAGGTTCAAACAGTTTAAGTTCTACTCCCATCGCTTTTAGTGAAGACAACAAAACATTTATTTTAGGTAGATATAGAGGTAGTGTTCATCTTTGGAACCTAGAAGATCTCAGGTTTTAATTCTTGACTATTCTTACATGTAGTTCTCAATTTACCTAATAATATTAAATAATGTTTCTTAAGTTATTTCATGTTGTAATTGCACTTTCCTTCTTGTCTTGGCTTGTGGGATGCTCTGTCTTCAACAGAAATCCTCCCGAACCAGATCTAAGCTGGCAACTTCCTAAAGATTCAGACACGATTAACATTAGTCTTGACGGTCAAATATTAGCGGTATCAGTTGGAAAGAGAGAATCCCTTGAGATTGGAGGATATAGTTATGGAGGCAGAACCTCTTTGGAACTGAGAAAAACTAGCGATGGTTCTCTAATTAAGAAAATACCAGCCTTTTCTGTTAGCAGCGTAGCTATAAGCCATAACAATTCACTAATCGCCACAGGTACTTATCCTGGAGATATTCTAATTTGGAATCTGCAAAAAGTATTAGAGAAGGATCTAAAGTAAAAGGTAATTATAAAGGAGAATTATTTGCTTTACTAAATGAGAAAGGTATCCTTAATCTCTATAGATTGAGAGATAGAACTTCTATTTTTCAGTTGAATACACGGTCATATTTATATTCTCTCTTAAGATTTAGTTCTGACAATGAACTATTCGCATATCAATCTCAAGAAAAGATTTATATCTACAGTCTAGAGGATGGCAAGCTTCAAAATACCCTGATTGCTAGGTGGACTAAAGAGAACTTAGAAAATTTTATTTTTACCTCCAATAGTGAATATATAGCTGCTTCCTATGGCGTGAAAAGACAATCAGGTTTATCAGTATCAGCCCCAACATATGACTTGACATCTCACGGGCGCATTCGTTTGTGGAATGTTGAAGATGGAAAAATGATTAAGACATTTCGAGGACATAGAAAATACACTAGTAATCTCAGAGTAAATTCTGAGAAACATTTGCTTGTTTCCTATGGTGGTGATAGGATAATTCGATTTTGGAATTTACCAACAAAAGACTAAGTTTATAGTTGGCTAGAGCCTTTGTTATAACTTTTCATTAATCTATACAGTCATTACATTTTGATAACTGCTTCTAATTATCTCTTTAAAAGATAGTTAATTTAATATTTATAGCTAGAATTGATATAGAACATAGACAAGAAATTTATGTGATCGCCCTTTAATGAGATGTTCAAATTTGGGAAAATGAAAGGCGATCGCAATTTAAAAACTTTTCATTTTGGAAAGCACAATATTGAAAGAAAAAGTAGAAATAATATATTTAATTTGCTTACAATATAATAGTGCAATACTAAATGTTATTACTAATACAAAATAT
>JBCDEP010000048.1:0-38797 GCA_039179675.1 Cyanobacteria bacterium P01_G01_bin.67 | reverse complement strand
TAAAGCCAAAATAAATCAGTAATCAGTAATCAGTAATCAGTAATCAGTAATCAGTAATCAGTAATCAGTAATCAGTAATCAGTAATCAGTAATCAGTAATCAGTAATCAGTAATCAGTAATCAGTAATCAGTAATTATTCTTGTTCTGCTTGGGGTTCAGTAATAATATAGGTTGATTCTACTTGGCGATCAATCTGGGGAGTAGCAATAAAACGTCCTTCATCAATTAAATAAGTCATTTCTTCAGCACGCATACTATTTCCTTCCTGGATCACATAAACATTACCCGTCAGAATCAAACGGCGTTCTCGACTATAGTATTGTGCCTGTGCAGCCGTCGCCTGAATTTGTCTGGCAGGATAATCAATCCTGACATTTCCTCGGGCAGTAATGATACCTGTTTTAGCATTAGATTCTTGAATATCTGATTTAAGGGTAATCGATCCTGGCTCAGTTGATTGACCCCAAACAATCTGAGGGGTAGTAATAAGCATCGTAGTATAGAAACTGGTGGCTAGAATCAACCCGAAAAATCGCTGAGAAGACAATAAAATAAAATTCATCAATATAACAATTAGTTGAATCTAATAAATATAATTCGCTTCTGATATTAACAATTTCTTAGACGAGATCAGTTTGCCTGAAGTTGCCACTATGATCATTCTGAGAGGATTAGGTAAGTGGCGATCGCCGATATTATGAAATTAACGGTTCAGACTTTTACGGTACACAAGAAATTTGCTCTCCAAATTAGTCGCGGTACGACGGCGCAAACTACCAACATCTGGTTAAGAGTTCATCAGACAGGAATTGAAGGTTGGGGAGAAGCCTCTCCTTTCTCGGTGAATAAAAATCAAACCACAAATACCGCTAGTTTACTCGCAGAATTAGAGCCGCTTATCCCTCAATTAGAGCAGTTTCATCCTTTACAACGCCAGGAAATCGATCTCAAATTACGGCAGCTTAAAGTCTCTTCAGCAGTTCGAGCCGCAGTGGATATGGCTCTTTATGATTGGCTCGGTAAGAAAGCAGGCTTACCCCTCTGGCAACTTTGGGGTTTTAATAGCGATCGCCTTGTACCTATTTCTGTCACTATCGGTATTAGTACCCCAGAGGCAGCAGTGACCAGACTGCAAGACTGGCAAAACACCTTAGAAGTCAAACTGCTGAAGCTGAAGCTCGGTAATCCCGAGGGCATCGAGGCAGATCGGGCAATGGTAACAGCAATCCGTAAAGCAGCACCACAAACGAGGCTTACCGTTGATGCCAATGGCGGATGGAGTTTTGATGATGCGATCGCTATGTCTCAATGGCTGGCTCAACAAGGGGTCGAGTATCTTGAACAGCCACTACCTGTAGCGGAAGATTATCAATTAGCGGCTTTATCTCAAAAGTCCCCCTTACCCATCTTTGTCGATGAAAGCTGTTTTACCAGTGCGGATATTCCACGACTGTCAAACTCCGTAGCGGGAGTCAATCTTAAAATCATGAAAACAGGCGGACTCACAGAAGCTATGCGCTCGATTCAGGTTGCTCAAGCCTGTGGGTTAAAAGTCATGTTCGGCTGCTATTCCGATAGTAGTTTGGCAAATACCGCAATGGCTCATCTTGCTCCTTTAGCGGATTATTTAGACTTAGATAGTCATCTCAATCTAACGGACGATCCTTTTCAAGGGGTAACCACCAACGCAGGGCATTTAGTACTCAATCATCAACCAGGATTAGGAGTAACCTATGAGGCTAACAGCTAATAGTCGGGTCGCGATTTTCTTAACCGATGGCATCAAAGGAGTTCACGGTAAAACTGGACTGGCTTTTCTGCGTTATAGCCCGACTAATGTGGTGGTGGTGATCGATCCCGATAGTGCTGGAGAATCTCTCCCTCAACTAACGGGGATTAAGCGTCAGGTACCAATTGTCAGTAATACTCAGGCAGCTCTAGCATACGCACCCGAGGCACTGTTAATTGGCATTGCTCCTTCTGGAGGACAGCTGCCTGCTGAGTTAAGAGCAGAAATCGCGATCGCCGTCCAAGCTGGAGTTTCCGTGATTAATGGCTTACATACTCAGCTCAAGCCTCAATTTCCTAATTTGCAGCCTCAACAGTGGATCTGGGATCTGCGTCAAGAGCCTTCTGGGTTATCAATTGGTCAAGGCAAAGCGCGATCGCTCCAGGCACAAAGAATCTTAACTGTGGGCACCGATATGGCAATCGGTAAGATGTCTACTAGTCTTGAATTATATTATGCGGCTCTTGATCGAGGAATTAAAGCCCAGTTTGTTGCTACAGGACAAGCAGGAATTGCGATCGCAGGACAGGGGGTTGCTTTGGATGCGGTACGGGTCGATTTTGCCGCAGGAGCAGTGGAACGAGCCGTGTTAGCAGTAGCACAGGATCAAGATCTGGTGGTGATTGAAGGACAGGGTTCACTCTTACATCCAGGTTCCACCGCTACCTTACCACTGATTCGCGGCAGTCAACCTACGGGGTTAGTCTTAGTTCATCGTGCAGGTGCCACCCAGATTCGAGATTTAGCCCAGATTAAAATTTCCCCCTTACCTGAAGTAATCAAACTTTACGAAACCGTAGCTAGTGCAGCAGGCTCTTTTGGAAAGGTCAAAGTTAAAGCGATCGCTCTCAATACTTCAGCTCTGAATCACGAACAAGCGGAGGCAGAAATTGAATCTACCGCAGAATTAACAGGATTACCCTGTAGCGACGTGGTTCGGTTCGGTGGCGCGACATTATTAGCTGCCGTTTATGGCAAATAAATATTCAAATTGCTTTTTGCGAGCCGACTGTGTTATCTTTACTAAAGCGACGCGGGATAGAGCAGTCTGGTAGCTCGTCGGGCTCATAACCCGAAGGTCGGTGGTTCAAATCCGCCTCCCGCCATTTAAAAATTAATCTCTTAAAAAACCTGATGATACTCTACGTCGAGTAGGGTTTTGTTTTGTCAACACCATTTTGCTCTCAGCATTTAGTATCAATAGATACTTCGCAGGGCTTGAGGAGCAGGTACTTTAGGTAGATAAGATGTCCACGGAGTTTTGGTCATAGGCAGGAACTAAGTCCATAAGCAAAAATAATAATTTTTGGCTTTCTGGTTAAACCGCTGCTTGGGGCAGACCAACTTGTAACTATAAAATCTACATTTTTATCCTATGGTAGCGATGGGTGTGTTTCCAGCCATCTACTCTACTCTATCTCCCCAAGCCCTGATTGAAGGAGTACTAACAGAGTATGAATTAGGGGCAGTTAATCGTTGTTTATTTTGGCATCGAGGTCTAAGCGATATTTATCTGATCGAAACAGATCAGAATTTCTACATCCTCAAAGTATCTCATCATCATTGGCGCTCTCAATCCGATATTCAGTTTGAGCTGGAGTTTCTCTACTTTTTAGAGCAGCACAATTTACCTGTTGCTAGCCCCCTAAAAACCAAATCTGAGCAGCTGCTTGTAACTATCCGAGCAGTGGAAGGCGATCGCTACGCTGCGCTTTTTCCCTATGCTCCAGGAGAAATCCCTCAGGGAGATCTCAGTATTGAGCAAAGCTTACTCATGGGTCAGATAGTAGGGCAAGTGCATCAAACATCCTTACAGTTTGATAGTCAAACTCCCCGCCGACCTCTAGACCTCGAATATTTATTGGATGACTCCTTAGCCACGATTACTCCTTATTTACACCATTGCCATCAGGATCTTGACTATGTCGTTAAGAGAGCAGAGCAGATCAAGCAGCAGTTAGCCTGTCTGGAAACAACAGCTCCCCTATGGAGCGTTTGCTGGGGAGATCCCCATAGTGGTAATGTACACTTCACTTCAGACAATCAGATTACTCTGTTTGATTTCGATCAATGTGGCTATGGCTGGCGGGTATTCGACCTGGCTAAGTTTTTGCAAGTTTCTTTGAGTGCAGGAGTTAACCGTAAGGTGCGAGATGCTTTTTTTGTTGGTTACCAACAAGTGCAAGAATTAACTGATGCCGAAACTTCATCCTTACAAGCTTTGACTCAGATGGCTCATATTTGGTCATGGGCAATCAGCATTAAGGCTTCAGCGGTTCATAATTGGGCTAGACTCGACCATTTTTATACCAATAAGCATTTAAATCAATTAAAAAGACTGAGTAGTAAAGAATGGCAGCTATTTTGATTTAGATTGACCAGATATTAATTCGTCTTTCAAGTTTTGACGATAACTCTTAAAGAAAAAGTTTTGCAGCCTAGCACATTGTTTTGAAGTTTTGCTGAGGGCGCAATTCTTTTAAGCTAATCACCCCCAAAAATGGTGCTGTTTAATCGACTTTAATTAATTTGGCTTGTAATTAAGCTAATCTGTTTAGATATTGTCTTAACTCATTATTTAAATATTAGCCATAAGCCGCAACCAAAAATATCAATAGGACAAACAGATGGATTTAAGTTTTACCAAGGCTTCCTCTCTGGCAATAATTGATCGTAAAATTGGGGGCATTGCAGCCGATATTACGCCTGCTCAATACGAAATTATTCGTCAGGTCATCTATGCTACTGCCGATCTCAATTATCAATCATTGCTCAAGTTTTCAGAGAGTGCCCTTACTCAAGGCGCGGCAGCTTTAACGGCAATGACCCCAATTATCGTTGATGTTCCAGAAATTCAGGTTAGCATTGTTCCCAAACTACAAAAAACTTTTGGCAATCCTGTTTATTGTTGTGCCACAATTAACGCTGAGATTAAAGGTAGGACAACTAAAGCCGCAAGAGGACTAGAAATATTAGGCAGCAAGTATCCCCACAGCATTTTTATAATTGGTCAAGATCAGACTGCTTTATCGAGCATGATTGCCTTGCTAAGAAATAAAGTGATTGAACCTAGCTTGGCGATCGCTACTCCCCCGACATTTTTGGAGTCTAGCAAGAAACAAAGACTAATCGAATCTTCCGTTCCTTATATTTGTCTTAATACTGACAAGGGTGGTGCTAACATCGCCTCAGCAATTTTCAACAGCTTGATTGGGTTAACTTGGCAAACCTATCCTCAAGATCAGGCAGAACAAAAATAACCCCCATGATAATTCGGTAGGCAACTCTCAACTATCGCTATTGATACTCCCCAAGAGAATATAATCCTTAAGAATCAATGCCAGGCGATCGCATTTCAACTTTCAAGCCCCGAAATTCCATTACAATTAAGAAAAGTAAATATAAAAACAACGTACACAATCCACTAGGGAGAGATAGATAAAAATTGTTTGTTCTCAATGGTTATGAATATTTTTTGGGTTTCTTACTCATTTGTAGCGCAGTCCCTGCCCTAGCTCTGACTGCCTCAAAACTATTAAGACCTGGTAATGGTGGTCCCGAGCGGCAAACAACCTACGAATCTGGAATGGAGCCTGTAGGAGGAGCCTGGATTCAATTTAACATTCGCTATTACATGTTTGCGCTAGTGTTCGTAGTTTTTGATGTAGAAACGGTCTTTTTATATCCCTGGGCAGTAGCTTTTAGTCGTTTAGGATTACTGGCATTTGTAGAAGCCCTAATTTTTATCGCCATCTTGGTGATTGCTTTGGTGTACGCGTGGAGAAAAGGAGCCTTGGAGTGGTCATGAATTCCCCAACATTTGAACAGCAGCAACAAGAAAAAATACTTAATCCGACTAGTCCAACTCAGGTAACTCAGGATTTATCAGAAAACGTTATTTTAACTACAGTTGACGATCTCTATAACTGGGCAAAACTATCCAGTCTGTGGCCGATGCTTTACGGTACAGCCTGCTGCTTTATCGAGTTTGCCGCTTTGATCGGCTCTCGATTTGATTTTGATCGTTATGGTTTGGTACCTCGCTCTAGTCCTCGCCAGTCAGATTTGATTATCACCGCAGGTACGATCACTATGAAAATGGCACCTGCTTTAGTTCGTCTTTACGAAGAGATGCCCGAACCCAAGTATGTCATCGCCATGGGTGCTTGCACCATCACTGGGGGTATGTTTAGCTCAGATTCAACTACTGCCGTTAGGGGTGTTGACAAGCTAATTCCCGTAGATGTTTATATTCCTGGTTG
This sequence comes from Cyanobacteria bacterium P01_G01_bin.67, assembly GCA_039179675.1. Classification (GTDB taxonomy): domain Bacteria; phylum Cyanobacteriota; class Cyanobacteriia; order Cyanobacteriales; family Xenococcaceae; genus Waterburya. The sequence goes on along the minus strand of JBCDEP010000048.1, from coordinate 32,745 downwards.
TCCTCCTCGTCCTGAAGCTATTTTTGATGCGATCATTAAACTGCGTAAAAAAGTTTCTAATGAATCTCTTCAAGAGCGGGCAAAAGTTATGGAACAAACTCATCGCTACTACAGCACCAGACATAACATGAAGGCAGTAGAGCCAATTTTGACGGGTAAATATATTCAATCCGAAACTCGTCAAGCACCGCCCAAAGAGTTAGCAGAAGCGATGGGTCTGGAAATGCCTGCTATTGAGTCAGCAGCAACAGAGGAGATGCAAAATGGCTGAAGAAAATAAAGAGAATCAAAATCCTGAAGAAAACACCTCAGAAATAGTTGCTGCAGGTCAAACATCAACCTGGCTCACGGAAAATGGCTTTGATAACGAAGCTTTGGCACCCGATACTTCTGAGATCGAATTAATTAAAGTAGAAGCTGATTTACTATTACCAATTGCCACTGCTCTGTACGCCTATGGTTATAATTACCTTCAATGTCAAGGTGCTTATGATCTTGGTCCTGGCAAAGAGCTAGTTAGCTTTTATCACCTAATTAAAGTTGGGGATGATATGGAGCAAGTTGAAGAAGTCCGCCTTAAAGTTTTTCTCCCCCGCGATAATCCCCGAGTTTCTTCTGTGTATTGGATTTGGAAAGCAGCAGACTGGCAGGAACGTGAAAGCTACGATATGTTTGGCATTATCTACGAAGGACATCCTAATCTCAAGCGCATTTTAATGAATGAAGATTGGATTGGTTTTCCTTTGCGTAAAGATTATGTTTCTCCAGACTTTTATGAATTGCAAGATGCTTATTAAGTTTTCAGGCACTCTGACAGTTTAATTATAAAAAATGCAGAGATGTTCAATCATTCTCTGCATTTTTAGTTTGTTAATCGTTAATTGACTCTAACTGTATTGCTCTCCCGTATCTAAATCAAACAGCATTTGTAAGGAACGTAAACAATGACGACGCGCTTCGATGTCTTGCTGCGCTCTTAGCTGCACCATTGGTTCGTGAAGAATTTTATTGACGATACCTCTAGTTAGAGCTTCAATTACTTCTTGATGTTTTTCGCCGAACTCAGAGCCTAATCGAGACAAAGCCTTCTCCATCTCCTGTTCGCGGATGCTTTCCACTTTGCTGCGTAAACAGCTAATTGTGGGTACAGTTTCAAGCGATCGCCACCATAGAATATAGTTGTCAACTTCTTGTTCAATAATGCCCTCAGCTTCTTGTGCCATCTGACGGCGGCTCTCTTGATTAGCCGCGACCACAGCCTTAAGATCATCAACATTATAGACATTAACTCGAGCTAACTCGTTAACGTTAGCTGCTACGTTGCGAGGAACAGAAATATCAACCAACATCAAATCTCGATCTTCATTCAGATCAGCCTCTAACTTGGCACGATCTAATATAGGTTGTGTTGCTCCAGTGCTTGTGAACACAAGATCCGAGGCGATAACTGCCTCCATCATTTCCCCAATGGGATAAATCTTAAAGTCTGCTTGGGAAAACTTCTCACAAAGTTCTTGGGCGCGACGGTGAGAACGATTAACAATTGAAATTTTAGTCGCCCCTTTAGATAGCAAATGCTTGACTAGTAAGCAAGCCATTTTACCCGCACCAACAATAGTAATGTTGAAATCTGCTAGATTATCGACTTTGGTGTGAACCAACTCTACCGCAGCCGAGCTAATAGAAACTGCTCCTGTGCCAATACTAGTTTCGCTGCGGACTCTTTTTCCTGCGGATATAGCCTGCTTGAATAAACGGTCGAGCAATCTGCCTAAACCCTGATACTTTTGCCCTAACTTATGAGTTTTTTTGACTTGAGCTAGTATTTGCCCTTCTCCCAAAACTAGGCTTTCTAGACCAGCAGAGACACGCATGAGATGACGCAAAGCATCTTCTCTTAACAACGTGAATAAATTGGGACGCAACTCTCGAAGGCAAACTTGAGCTTTCTCAGCTAGAAATTGACTAATTTCTCTGACCCCTTGCTCGATATCTACAGCTACACCATAGATTTCTAAACGATTACAGGTACTAATGATCGCTATTTCCTGAATATGGGGATAGCTTTTAAGTAAAGCGATCGCTTCTTCGATTTGCGCCTCTGGGATGCTTAGTTTTTCGCGTACTTCTACAGAAGCAGTTTTGTGACTTAAACCAACAACTACAATGTTCATTATGTTTTTTGTAAATCTTGCTCTAACGAAATTAAGCTGAGAATCAAAGCAAAATTATTTATATCTGACAGTTTTATATTATTTAGGTTTTTATGAAAATTTGGCAAGAAAAAGGCAACAGCGGAAGATACTTTCCTCACTAGTTGCCCTTCACCTGATCAATTTATACAGCTTTACGGCGTTAATTACGCCCTTATTTAATCAGGATTTACATATCTTTAGCTCTATGGCAGATCAAATAAATATCTTAACTAGCTAACATAAGTATGAGAAATTAGACTTTGCGTATCGAATACAATGTTAGACAAAGCTTTGCCTATCTCCTACTTAACGCCCCTAAGCTGTAAATTCAGACATCAAAGGGGCTTGAAATTCAGAGCAATAGAATTTGACTACGCTCAGTAAGGTGATCTTGTTTTCTTTATCTCAACTGTAGAGACTTAGGTTGATTGAACATATGGACAGTATCAACAAACCGAGCAGTTTTAGACTGAGAAGAAATAACTAGACTTTGAGTTCTGGCACCATCTTTGAAAAAGCGCACACCATTCATCAACGTACCAGGAGTAATCCCACAAGCGGCAAATAATACTGTTTCTCCTCCTGCTAATTCTTCAGCATTGTATACTTTATCGGGATCTTTAATCCCCATTGACTCTAGTCTAGCAAGGTTGCTTTCCTTACTTTCTCCAATTAAACCTGTTTTAACCACAGCAGGATCATAAATTAACTGTCCTTGGAAATGTCCCCCTAAGCAACGCATAGCAGCAGCGGAAATTACCCCTTCAGGAGCGGCACCAATGCCCATCAATGCATGAATATTTGAACCAGAAAAAGCGCAAGAAATTGCCGCCGAAACATCGCCATCAGCAATTAATCTAACCCTAGCGCCAGCATCGCGTATTTCTTTGATTAAACTTTCATGGCGAGAGCGATCCATTACCACTACCACCAAGTCTTCGATTGAGCGATTGAGGCAATCTGAGAGAATTTTTAGGTTTTCGGTTGCAGATTTATTAATATCTACATGACCTTGAGCCAATGGGGGCGCAGCCAATTTTTTCATGTAAAAGTCTGGTGCAGCAAATAGTCCACCCTTCTCCGAAATAGCCAAAACCGCCATCGAACCATTTTGACCGTAAGCAACTAAATTAGTTCCTTCACAAGGATCAACTGCAATGTCAATTTCAATCAACTCATCAGGATTACAGAAATCTTTCGCATCTGGACGAGTACAGATACCTACTTCTTCTCCGATATAAAGCATAGGAGCATCGTCTCTCTCTCCTTCCCCGATTACGATTCGACCGCGCATGTTAATTTTGTTCATGCGCTCCCGCATTGCTTCGACCGCAACTTCATCAGCAGTATCTTTCTCTCCTTTGCCCATCCACTTGGCAGAGGCAATGGCAGCTTGTTCTACTACCTCAATGATTTCCAAACCGAGGGTTGTTTCCAGCAAGGTTTTCCTCCCTATTTGCTTATCTTTAAATTTTTTTAAAAAGCGATGCTCACTCAAGTTCCTAAAGTTACTCTGCCATCTACAGGGTTTTTCCCGTAAACAAGCAAACAGATGCAGACAAAAGCGACATTGCATTGCAAAGTAAAATGCATGAAGGCAACTGTGCTGAATTCAGGCAATTGCCGCCAAAAGTCTTAACTGCTATAACCATTGGTCAAAAGTCTACCAGAGAGAGGTGTCTCAATGATACTTATTAAGTTTCAATAAGCTCTGAAATATAACTCAGTGTTTATTTGGATATCTTATTAGCTTGTAAGTTACAGACAGTAAGATAAATTACGACCTTTAAAAAATAATGAGTTTTTCGCTATCAAGTAGGTATTTTATTATATTTTGTGGCAAAAAAAGCTGCATCTTTGAAATGACTAGTGAAGATAATCATGAGAGTCTATGTAGTGTAACTCTCACTAGCAAGTACGTGAATCAAAATCTCAAACAATTGGAAGAAAAATTACGCTGAAGATACCCTGTATTTTTTATTTTTTACCTTACTCAATTGTTCGGCTCATAAAATCCTTAATAAAATATTTAGCTAGGAAGATCTCAGTGGTTTTTGTAGTTAGTCTAGATACTATCCAACACTATAAAGTTTGTCGATAACAGCCGAGGCTGATTGCTAACAATGACATCTAACGAACTACTTACTCTCGTACTCTTACTTAGCCCTGGTATGGCTTTGTCCATTCTACTCATGCTTACCTTTGCGAAAGGAGGTTAGTTTCCAACACAAGCTTGTATGTCAGTCACAATTTCTAACTGGCATAGGGTTTGATATAAATAGCCTTCAAACTTAAATCTTGCAACGCCTCTGTTTTGAGTAGAGCAAATTCGTTCCTTAACAGATGGCTAAACTATTGGTTTGAAATCATAGACACATAAAAATTACATATCCGAGGATTCATCACTCAAAGAAGGATTGGAAAGACCAGTTAAACTTTCTTCCAAATCCATTCTTTTTTCCATTTGGCATAGAAAATATCCTGTCATCATTGCTGAAGCCAGTAAATGAGCTAGATTTTCTCGATCAGTAGTTATTTTGACGTTAAAGTCTCCTGAGGGTAGCATCCCGACTAGTCCCTGCACATTTTGTGAAATAATTTGCTTGACATCTGGACTTGCAGAAGAAGCGATCTGTGCCAAAACTTCAGGATGCTGCTGACGCAGATACTGCATCAAAGTATTATAATTTTGCTCTTGTGATTCAGAATTAAGAAAATCAAAGTTAAATATCATTCTTGACTCAAGTATGTACATCATTTATACCTTGACACAATTCTACCAACAACCGCTAGTGAAAATAAGCGGTAGTAATGGCTAGGATATAGCCATATTATTGATTTCAAAGTACTGATGGAATTTATTAGTTACTTCTAGCCAGTAGGAACGACCGTCAGCTTGTTCTCGTTTACGAACGAAGCCAAGTTTAACTAACTCAGCTACCTGCTGATAGGCACTGCTACCTCGTAAATCGATTAATTCCGTTTGCAGAATCGGATTTCTCAAAGCAACTGCGGCAAGAGTACGCAAAGCCCCCTTGCCTAGTTCTGCGGGTACTAATTCTCGGAGCAGATATTCATACTCATTTTTAAGCTGTAAACTATATCCTGCTTCTGTCTCGACAATTTCTAGCGCACTATCTCGATGGGCATAATCATTCATTAACTCAATTAAACCATCCTCGATTAATTCGCGATCGCTTTCGGCAAGTTTGCTGGTTTCTGGCTCTTGATGATGAAGACAGGCAAATATTTCGTCAACGGAAAGTGGTTTACCCTTAAGGTAAATAATAGCTTCAATTTTAGTAGCTAGTTTCATAGCAATCAGTTATTAGTTACTTATTAAACAGGTTAATTAATCTGATTTTAATAAAGGAAAGAAATGACCCAAAGGACCGTTCCCCGCACCAACATTCAAAGAATTTTCTAAAGCTAAAGTTACATACTTTTTGGCATTAACCACCGACTGCCATAGATCCTGACCTAAGGCTAGATTGGCACAGATGGCGGCGGAGAGAGTACAACCAGTACCATTATTATTTTGAGTCGTAACAGTTCTATTAAATAGAGTCTTGATAGATTTTCCATCATACCAAATGTCCATTCCCTGTTCGGTGCCTGCTAAACTGCCACCTTTTGCCAAAATCACCTTGGCACCAGAACTATGGAAAATTGCAATGGCAGCTTGCTTGAGCTGCTCCAGGTTATCTATCTTCAAGCCACTGAGGATTTCTGCTTCATAGCGATTTGGAGTCAGAATTGTCGCCAGGGGAATTAATTGCTCTTGTAAACAAGTGATCGCCTGATCATCAATCAACTTAGAACCTGTGCGGGAAACCATAACAGGATCGACAACTAGTGGTGTTAAAGCGTAATGCTTTAATCTCTGCGTAACTTGAGTGATAGTTTCGGAATTGAACAACATTCCAGTTTTGACAGCATCAGGCTTTAAATCTGCAGCAACAACATCTATTTGAGCCTTAATCAGAGAAAGCTTGATCGGCTCAGCCTCAACTACGCCAACGGTACTCTGCGCTGTGACACAAGTAAGCACGCTTGTCCCATGAACCTGATGCATAGCAAAAGTTTTTAAATCTGCCTGTATCCCTGCTCCGCCAGCACTATCTGAACCAGCAATAGTTAGAGCTATTTGAGTCAAAATACTTATTCCCTGTTATTGGCTTTCAGCCAACAACCAACACTTTATTTATTCTAATGCTTTAAGAAAAAATAGACACAATAACACTAGTTTTTAGGAAAACGTCTCCGCTGAAGAAAATCAGGAATTTCAATCCGACCACTTTCTTTGAGCTTGTTTCTCTCTGGCTGAGGAACAGCAGACATGGTCTGAAAAACATTATTCGGCTCTGACTGAGGTTCTTCCAGTTCAAAATCATCTGTTTCCCCATCAAACCCAGTAGCAATAACGGTAATTCTGACTTCTCCCTCCATGGTTTCATCAATGACAGCACCGAAGATGATGTTGGCATCTTCATCAACAACTTCGTAGATACTATCAGCAGCTGCATTGACCTCGTGCAGAGTGAGATCGTAGCCACCAGTAATGTTAATCACTACTCCCTTGGCACCGTGAATTGAAGCTTCTAGCAAGGGAGAAGATACAGCAGCTACCGCAGCTTCTCTCGCCCGAGATTTGCCTGAACCCATGCCAATTCCCATCAAGGCTGAGCCAGCATCCGCCATAATTGCTCTAACGTCAGCAAAGTCAACGTTGATCAAGCCAGGAATGGTAATAATATCTGAAATACCCTGCACCCCTTGCCGTAGGACGTCATCAGCCACCCCAAAAGCTTCCTGCACAGGAGTTTCAGGGGATATTACTGATAACAACTGATTATTAGGAATCACAATTAGAGTATCAACTCGACTGCGGAAAGCTTCAATTCCTTTTTCAGCTTGCTTGGTGCGTCGTCTACCTTCAAACGTAAAAGGACGAGTTACCACCCCCACCGTCAAACATCCCATTTCTTTAGCAACTTCAGCGGCGATGGGAGCCGCTCCAGTACCAGTTCCACCACCCATGCCAGCAGTAATAAACACCAGGTCTGTGTTTTCCAAAGCATGAGCTAATTCATCTCTAGACTCTTCGGCTGCTTTTTGACCAATAGCAGGGTTTCCGCCAGCTCCCAGACCTCTGGTAATCTTTTGACCAATCTGTAGCTTCTGAGGAGCCATGGCATTATCTAAGGCTTGAGCATCGGTATTGATTGCCCAAAATTCAATACCAGATACCTGGCTTTCAATCATGCGGTTGACTGCATTACAGCCGCCACCGCCCACTCCCATAACCTTAATCTTAGCGACATTACTTGGCACTATTTTATTACTCCTAATTTCTTCTTTGGGAATTTGGGAACTGCTATTACCCCTGAAAGGTATTCCCATACCGCCACCTAAAGAGTTGTTTCCTAAAGCTATGGGTAACTTAGAATGATTATAGTTAACTTCATTATTGAAAGTATTAACGTTTCTTTTTTCTAGTGACATGGGCGTGCATCAAGGTTTCCGCGCTTAGTTTTCTTATACAGAATTCAATTTGGTAGCTTAACTCAAATTATTATCATCTGGCTAATTGTAATTTGCGTTAAATATTAAAGTTTTTGTAATTATTAAACAGATGATTCTAACTATCCTCCAAGAAATTACGGAACAAGTGAAAAAAGCAGCATAAGTAATCAGTAAATATACGCATTTTAGCCTTATTATGATGTTTTACTAGTACCTTTGAATCAAATTAACCTCAGGATTACTTATATCTATATAGGAAATTTCGCTGCTAGCAAGTTGCTGAGGCAGGTTTATGAGTTTGCTCATAATTTGGAACTGTTCCTCTAGCCGAGATGATTCTGATCCCAAGAAAAATCGCCCTATTTTTGTCTGAATATAAATACTGCCAGATTGATGCCAATGAACCTCAGAAACTTTTAGCTCAGGATGTAGAGATATTAAATGATATATCTGGCTCCAGATCTTTTTAAACTGCAACTCATAATCAATTACTTTAAGTTTTGGTAAAGTATTATCAATATCAAGATTGCCATAGAAATTTAGCGAAATCCATTCTCCTTGAGAATCCAGAAATCCCACCTGACCTTGAAATGAAGCTAGTGCTACAGGTTTTTTTTCCCGAAGAGAAATTACGATCTCAGGAGGTATGATTTTACGGTTAACTTTCGCTACTGCAACAGAAGGAATAGATTCAATTTTCTGTTCCATTTTCTCGCCATTAATCCCCCAGATAAATTGGGGGTAATCAAAATTTAAGGTACGGTAAATATTATTTTTACTTATCAGCTTTCCTCCATTAATTTTAATCTGACTTTGCTCTTTTACCTGCCAATAAGGGAGTGTAGATAGTAGACTCAAGCTGAGACCACAGCAAAGCATAAAACAAGCTCGCCACAGTGAAATTCGCTTAGTATGATGCCTCTGAAGCTTAACTAATGCTAGCTTATATTTTAATTGAGAGGGAAATACACTCATATTTTAGAGATCATGATTTGAAGTCACAATATTAGTTGTTTGAACTCAAATTCTGATTGTCAAAATTCAATCTAGTGGATTTTAGAGTCAGCATTGATACCTACTAGTATCTACATCTGAGCAGATAATACATCCTGCAAGGGAAAGGTTTCAAGGAGAGACTAGCAATAACTTATCAGACACCTAGTTTTACATAACTTTAATTTGGCGCCAGGCTCAAAACTATTGGAATGACTCAACTGCTCAATTTTTTATATTGGCAATTTATTCTACCTGCCGCATTCAAAAGTCGCCAGAGGAGCAAGAACGGGTAATCTCCAGGGTAACTAAACTGATTTTAATCGACATCAGCAACAAGATCTGATAACTCAATAGGAATAATTATTCTTACGGTCTTGATTGGGGAAATATGATTGACCAAGATCAATGAAAATGGGTAATTTTTGGCAATAGTGTAACAGCGATACTAGGCAAAAACAGAATCATGGTTTTACTGATGTAATTCGTTACACTTAAATAGTATATGTAGAGCAATAAATAGGTTCAGAGTATGTTATTAAATCACTTAAAGTCAAAGCCGCCTGTGGTAGATTAAACTTTAATAATAGGAATCTCTGCTTGACTTCTACTTCAGTCTATAGTTTGGAGCTTAACCTGCTGTAAAGCAGCAGAATAAAAGTATAGGTATAGGTGAACTTGCCCAGTTATCTAGTCAGCATTTGCTGCAATAAATACAGGTAAGACTTTACCAATCATTGAAGACCTCCTCTAATCTCCTTGTCTAATGAGCAACTTTCTCAAGCCAAGATTTGTCTCGATCTAAGTCTAATTTTGGAGAGTAAAACAATTCTCTGGCAACATTTAGTATATTTTTAAGCCTATGGTAATTACAACAAAAGGAATAGTATTAGGAACGACTGCGGTAGCTCTGGCAACAGTAGCCGTTACTGGAACTGGAATCCATCTATCTCAAAGTCAAGCTTTGATCAAAAGCGCTCCCAAAGAAACAATTGATGAAGTTTGGCAGATAATCAATCATCAATACGTTGATACTACCTTTAATAATACAGATTGGCTCAAAGTTCGCCAAGAGTACGTCAACAATGCTTCTTACGGGGATCAAGAAGATGCCTATAAAGCAATTCGTGAAATGTTAGGAAAACTAGAAGATCCTTATACGCGCTTCATGAATCCAGAAGAATTTCAAAATATGAGAATTGATACTTCTGGAGAGTTAACAGGAGTCGGTATCCAGATCGCTAAAGATGAAGAAACCGATAAGTTAGTAGTTATTTCACCTATTGAAGATACTCCTGCTTTTGAGGCGGGAATTATAGCTCAAGATATAATTGTAGAGATCGACGGTCAAGACACCACAGGAATGGATGTGAATGATGCGGTCAAGCTAATCAGGGGAGAACGGGGGAGTAAAGTTACCCTAACAATTGATCGCAACGGTAAAACTAGTGAATATGATATAGTTCGCGAGCGAATTGAGATTCATCCTGTTAGGGCTAGTGTTAAAGATACTGAACTAGGTAAGATCGGCTACATTCGCCTGACTACCTTTAATGAACACGCTGCAAAAGATATGCAGAAGGTAATCAACGAGTACGAGCAAGAACAGGTCGTAGGGTACGTTTTAGATTTACGTTCTAATCCAGGCGGCTTACTATATTCCAGTATTAATATCGCTCGCATGTGGATTAATGAAGGAACTATCGTTTCTACAGTTGATCGCCAGGGAATTAGCGATCGTGAATCAGCCAAAAACAAGGCATTAACAGATAAACCTCTAGTAGTCTTGGTCAATGAGGGTTCAGCTAGTGCTAGTGAGATTCTCTCTGGGGCTTTACAAGATAATAAACGAGCTACTCTGCTGGGAACCAAAACTTTTGGCAAGGGCTTAGTCCAGTCGGTTCGACCTTTGGGAGATGGCTCTGGATTAGCGGTAACGATCGCCAAGTATCTTACTCCCAGTGGTCGAGATATTAATAAAGAGGGTATTCCCCCCGATATCATGGTTGAATTGAGTGATAAACAGCTGGAGGAGCTTTATGGTGGAGATCGCTCTAAACTAGGCACAGAAGAAGATCCCCAGTTTTCTAAGGCTTTAGATATCTTAAACGATAATATCCAGGCACAAAAATCAGGAGAACCCCAAGCAGCAAGATAAATAATAAATAATTAAGTGTCTTCTTAACTATTCAGGTTGACACTTACCAGCCCTTATTAAACCAATCTTTTTGGCGATCGCTTCTTGCTCGCTAAGATAATGACCCCATTGCTCTTGTTCTGGGGTTTTTGTATGTTCATGATCAAAACTTACTACTTGACAAGTTTGATCCTTATGCTTAACTACATACCAAAATCTTTGAGGTTGATTCATCATGGTCGATTGTTAACCGATATTGCTCTAAGTCAAATTTTTCCTGGATACCGTAACAACTCAAAAGAAAGACATAAAAAAAAGGGCAAATAATTAGCCCCATAATATTATGTTGATTTAATTAAAAAATTACTCAGAGTCGCTACCACCAGGGTTACGGGAAGGATCGCTAGACAAGAAGCCAAAGATGAATAACCCGATAAAGAAAAATACGGTGATATAAACAGCAATTTTGAGAGTAGCCATGTTTAAGTTGCTCCTGATAAATCTAAATTAATTGGCAAAAATATTAAGTGGCATTTCTGTTTCAACTCTAAACCCAATAACATTGAGTGTTCTTGGTTGTAGTTCACATTGCTGATTAGCAAAGAGTGAAGTAACTAAAATTTATTGAAACAAACATTACGCGATTATTAAATCATACCCGAATACACTACCATAATTCGATTTCTCTGGGAATTAACTTAAAGCTCTGAAGTCAATCAGGCATTAAGCTAAATTGTTAAGTATAAATACTCTGGATAACAATAAAATTTATGGCGGATCAATCATCTAATCTGTTCCAAACTCCTCTATATGAACTCGCTAAGGAGCAGAAAGCTCGATTTACTGCTTTTTCTGGTTGGGAAATGCCCGTACAGTTTTCGGGATTGAAATTAGAGCATCAAGCAGTACGTAGTGAGGCGGGAATGTTTGATATTTCTCATATGGGTAAATTTGCCTTTGTGGGAGAAAAATTAATCGACACATGGCAAACTTTAGTTCCCTCAGACTTAAGTCGTCTTCAGCCCGGTCAAGCAATGTATACAGTGCTGCTCAACCAACAAGGAGGAATTATAGACGATATTATTTTTTACTATCAGGGTCTACAGGGAGCTAAAGAGCAAGTAATAGTCATTGTCAATGCAGGAACTACAGATAAAGATAAAGCTTGGATTTTAAGCCACTTAGAAAGCAGTCCGATTGAAATGTCCGATCTTTCTCAAGAACAGGCATTAATTGCTCTGCAAGGACCAAAAGCTGCCAGTATTTTACAAAGCCTGGTTGCTGAGGATTTGAGCCAGATGAAGACATTTACGCATCAAACTGTTACTGTAAATAATTTTCCAGCATTTATTGCTCGCACTGGCTATACAGGAGAAGATGGTTTTGAGATTATGCTGCAACCGAAAGCAGCACAAAAACTTTGGTCAGCTTTGCTCCAAGCAGGAGTAACCCCCTGCGGACTTGGCGCCAGGGATACTTTGCGTCTAGAAGCAGCGATGAGTTTATATGGACAAGAAATTGACGATTCAATTACCCCTTTAGAAGCAGGTTTAGGCTGGGTGGTTCACCTCAAAGATAAAGGTGACTTTATCGGGCGTTCAATATTAGAACAGCAAAAAGCAGCAGGGGTGCAACGACGCCTAGTGGGATTAGAAATGTCAGGACGGTATATTGCCCGACATGGCTATCCCGTGATCTCAGAAGGTGAAACTGTAGGGGCAGTTACTAGCGGTACTTTAGCTCCTACAGTGGGGAAGGCGATCGCTCTAGCTTATGTAACCAAACCTCTTAGTAAAGTTGGACAGGCTCTAGAGGTAGAAATCCGCGGGAAGACTTATGCCGCTACCGTCGTCAAAAAACCTTTTTATCGCTCGCCTCATCGTTAAATCAATACCTCATCAAGTAGAGGAGAATGGCGATTTGTCCCTAATCAATCCAATTCTTTGCCCTAGCTACTGCTTTTGACCACATGGCAAAATTCTCTTGTGCCTGAGCTTGTCCTGCTCCTGGTTCAAAGATTCTGTCCACTTGGCGATCGCTGATCAACTTCTGATAATCATCCCAGAAGCCCACGGCTAATCCTGCACCAAAGGCGGCGCCCTGGGCTGTAGCATCTAGAACTTTAGGTCGTTCTAAGGGGACTCCTAAAGCATCTGCCTGGAATTGCATCAAAAAGTTATTTTGGGCTGCTCCTCCGTCAATTTTAAGCAGAGATACGGGAGATACACTATCTTTATTGACTGCATCTACAACTTCTTTGACCTGATAGGCGATCGCTTCCAATACGGAACGTACCATATGTTCTCGTTGCACGCCGCCAGTAATGCCCAGAAAAGCCCCGCGAGCCTTCATATCCCAATGAGGCGCACCCAGTCCACTGAGAGCAGGGACAAAATAAACACCGTTGGTGCTATCTGTTTGATGACACAGCGAATCCGTTTCCGCAGCAGTTTCAATTAGCTTTAAGCCATCTCGTAGCCACTGAATTGATGCCCCTGTAGTAAAAATTGCTCCTTCTAAAGCATAGTTAGTTTGTTCTGGAGTACTCCATGCCACTGTCGAGAGCAGCCGATTTTGGGAGCGTGTAACTTTAGTACCTGTTTGTGCTACCAAAAAGCAGCCTGTGCCATAGGTACACTTCAATAATCCTGGTTGATCGCAACCGTGGGCAAATAAAGCAGCTTGTTGATCGCCAAAGATTGCCGCAATCGGAATCTCAGCATCCAAGATAGTGCGATCGCAATTACCAAATACATGCATACTCGGCTTAATTTCAGGCATAATCTGGCGGGGAATACCAAATAGTTCGAGCAAGGACTCTTCCCAGTCTCCAGTGTCCAAATTCATTAACATCGTACGACTAGCGTTACTAATGTCAGTCCCATGAACCTGTCTACCTGTTAGATTCCATAATGCCCAGGTATCTACTGTCCCTGCCATTACGTTATCCCAGTTGGTATCGGGTTGATTCTGCTTTACCCAATCAATAAGCCATGCTAGCTTAGTCGCTGAAAAATAAGCATCGAGAACTAAACCTGTTTTTTGTTCGATAACTTCTGCTTTTCCTGCCGCTTTCAGGCGATCGCACTGATCTGCTGTACGACGATCTTGCCAGACAATTGCTTTGTGTAGTGGTTTACCTGTAGTTTTGTCCCATAGTAAGCAAGTTTCCCGTTGAACGGTCAGCCCAATCGCCGCAATTTCATCAGGATTAACGGTATTTTTTGCCATTACTTGTTCAATGCAGCGGCAAACATCCTGCCAGATTTCTAAGGCATCATGCTCTAACCATCCTGGATGAGGATAATATTGAGTCAATTCTTGATAAGCCTGACCGACGACATTCCCCTGATAATTAAACAAAATGGCTCGATTTCCTGTAGTCCCCAAATCGAGAGAGAGAATATATTTATTGTCGGTCATAAAAAATACCAAAATTCTGCTTATTGTTAGGTTTACAGCAAAGTTTTGGCTTAAAGATATTTTATTAGGTTTTTTTTAGATAACTTAGCAATTATTAGAGGAGAACGCTTCATTGCCGAGTTAGCATCTCTGATGCTATTTGCTAGATTTAAATTGAGAATAGTCACTAATCGCTACTTAGTTAATTACTTAGTTAATTAGCAGTTAGTCATAATCATTATTATTTAAATTGATTGGCGTCCGACGCTCTGGGCGATCATCATATTCGTCGTAATTGTCGTCAGCTCTACTATTCTCCGACTCATCATAATCGTCGTAGTCATCTTGTTCAGAGTCATTATAATCAGTCCCTACATTCTCTAGAGGCTGGTAATCAACGACATAATCTCCAGGAATAGACTGATCGTCATCTTCATAGCTTCTGCCCAAGTCAGAATCATCATAATTGCTACCTAGATTATCTGGATCATAATTATCTTCTGGCTCGTAGCTTCTGCCTAAATCTTCTGGGCGAGGTCTACGTCTTGGTTCAGCAGAAGAAGTAGGATTAGGATAACGATCTTCGCGAACAGAACTTTTACTTTGGCGATCATAACTATCTGCCGCAGAGTCAGGAGTGCGACGAGGACGAGAAGCTACCCTTGGAGTATCATCCCATTCATCATAACTATCTCTACTATCTCTCGCAGGAACAGGGCGGCGACGGGGAGGGCGACTATCTCGCTCATCGTAACCATAGCGATCGCCTTGAGGATTACGTGGTGCATAATCACCTGATTCAGGACGATTTCGGCTTGGTCTACGTCGGGGTTCATCCCTTAGATCCGCTGAGGGTGCAGGTCTTTTCCTCGTGTTGGGACGACGACTGGAACGAGGTTGAGGATCGTCATAGCCTCTTAATCTGGGACTGCTGTAATTAGGTTCAGCTCCTTCATAAACATTGTCATAAGGATCTATTTGATCTAATTCTGCTTCAGTATAAACTCTGGTACGACTTACAGGGCGATCTCGATCAACTGTTGTTGTATTGCGTCGTGCTTGTTCTGTTGCCACGCCACGCATCCTAATACTTTCAAAGGCAAAGAAAATCGCCGTCCCTGTCAGTAGAAATTGACCGAACTGCAAAATAGGATCTAGTCGCCAGCCATTGAACAGCAAGATAATGCCACAGAGTAAACCTACAGCAGCAAAAAAGATATCATAATCCCTTGCCAACTCTGGGCGAATTGAACGCAAGAAAAACAGCCCAGCCCCTGCTACTGCTAAGAATAAACCTAAAATAGCGGCTGCATTCAGCCCAAAATTGACCATTACTACTCTCCTAATAGGTTCTCTTGATTTTAAATAATACCTATTCTATCTATACCCATCTTAAGAAGTGTATCTTCATTATTTACTCAAGCTTTTGGTTACAGGTATAAGCATAGAATAAATATAAGTTATCATCTGGGCAATTGTTTATAAGGTGTTCGAGTATCTAAAACATAACGGCGAAACCCTGGTTTTAAAACCACTTCTCTGCCCTAGAGATAATTTCGCCGCTTAATTATTGATATTTTGGTTGTTTCGCTTAAGCTAAAAACTATTATCCACGCTCGATTTTGTCGCTTTGACTAAGAACAATGAGTGCAATCGTCGCAGGGATCACCACAATTACTGCACCCAACCCAATACTCAAAAGAAAATTAGCTAATGAAGGAGTCATAACTTTTATCCTGACTATATTTTTTGTTTTAACTTTAAATAGTTTACTTTGTTTTATAATTCTAAAATTTTTTTAACCAAAACCAAAATTAATTGTGAGATTGTTTGATTCTGAAGGGTCGGCTTTTCTAGTTTCTCTTTCAGATCTTAAAATTAAGCATTGTAAAAGCCGCCTGTTGATTGAGGCTGTTTTAGTTGAACTCACGGGAGTATTTAACAGTACAATACATATATTGATATTTACACTACGTAATATTTTTATTAATCAAGCAATCACATCAAGGATATGAATCTGTCCATCGGAGCGATCGCAATTAGTCTGTTACTGGGATTAATGACAATCTTGTTTATTTTTAGAATTGTTTTGACCTGGTATCCTCAAGCAGAAGTGACTAAATTGCCTTTTAGTTTAGTTGTTATACCGACAGAGCCCTTCTTAAAACCGCTGCGTAAAATTGTTTCACCAATTGGCGGGGTTGATATAACGCCAATTATTTTTGTAGGAATTTGCACTCTGCTCAGAGAGGTTTTGGTAGGACAGCAAGGATTAATAACGATGGCATTAAGTCACTAGTATGGAGGCATTAGCTATCTCACTATGTCACCTCTAAGATCTGGCAACATAACTGTTCTCAGTTGATTCTATTCGCTTAGATGTTCGGCAATAAAGTTGGTATAAATATCACCTTTGAGAAACGCGGGAACTTCCAAAATCTTTTGATGAAATTCAATTGTAGTCGGCACTCCCGTGATAGCACACTCTCTCAATGCCCTTTTCATGCGCTTAATTGCCACCTCTCTATTTTCGCCCCAGACAATTAGCTTGCCAATTAAAGAATCATAATAAGGGGGGATTTCGTAATCAGTGTAGACATGAGAGTCAATTCTGACACCTGGTCCACCTGGGGGTAAATAGGCACTAATGCGTCCTGGATGAGGTCGGAAATTGTGTTTAGGATCTTCTGCGTTAATGCGACACTCGATCGCATGACCTCTTAACTTCACCTGATTTTGAGTAAACCTTAGTTTTTCCCCCTGTGCTACTCTAATTTGTTCTGCAATGAGGTCAATTCCCGTTACAACTTCAGTTACGGGATGTTCTACCTGAATTCGAGTGTTCATTTCCATAAAATAGAAATCACCAGATTTATCTAGCAGAAATTCAACCGTTCCTGCACCAACATAATTAATCGATTTAGCCGCTCTAACCGCAGCATCGCCCATTCTTTGACGTAGTTCAGGACTCAATACGGCGCTGGGAGCCTCCTCCAGTAGTTTTTGGTGACGACGTTGAATTGAGCAGTCTCGCTCCCCCAGATGGACTACATTGCCGTGACTATCAGCCATAATCTGAAACTCAATATGGCGGGGATTTTCGACAAATTTTTCCAGATATACTCCGCCGTTACCAAATGCAGCTTCTGCTTCCCCCTGAGCAGCTTGAAACATCCTTACCAATTCCGTTTCATCTCGCACCAGGCGCATGCCTCTACCACCACCCCCCGCAGTTGCCTTGATCATCACGGGATAGCCAATTTTAGCCGCAATGGTTTTGGCTTCAGCCTCATCTCGCAATAAACCATTACTACCAGGAACAGTAGGCACCTTTGCCTCCTGCATCGTTTTTTTTGCAGTAGATTTATCCCCCATTGCCAGCATTGCTTCTTTAGAGGGTCCAATAAAAGTTAGCTGATGATCGTTACAAATTTCGACAAATCGAGCATTTTCCGCCAAAAAGCCATAACCAGGATGAATCGCTGTCGCGTTACGAGTCAAAGCAGCAGCAATAATGTTGGGAATATTTAAATAGCTCTTACCAGATGGAGGCGGTCCAATACAGACACTTTCATCCGCCAACTGGACGTGGAGTGCTTGGCGATCAATAGTGGAGTGTACTGCCACAGTGGCAATGCCCATTTCAGCGCAGGTGTGTAAAATGCGTAGGGCAATTTCTCCTCGATTGGCGATCAGAATTTTATCAAACTGCATTCTTTGAGTAGATAACTAGAGTCATATCTTAGAATAGAGCCTTTCATGGTACTTAATGAAGGCAAAACTTATTTCTTAGCCAAATCCGAGGGAGGGCGATCGTCACTCCACCCCCACCAAGCAGTGTTACATTCACAGAGATAAAATTCCTGATATTTACGACGATTTTCTATGCTTACAGGGGCACGACGATTAAGCCAGACATTCTTCGCCTTTGCAGGTAAAGTTTTACAGCTCGGGCAACAAAAATCAACTGCATGAATTGCTGATTTAGTCCATTCTGGAGGTACTAGAGCGAAAGCATCCATAAAACTTAAAAACTTATCAGAAATTTAGATTTATAAGCAGAATAAAAATAACTTATCTACATCAAGCATATAGACAGACTTTATTTATCTATGTCATTATACTTGGACTATTCATAGTTAATGCTAAGGCTTTGTGTTTTTTGGCGATGCCTTCGGCCTACGCGGAGCGTAATCGCAGTTGCTCTAATGCTAAATCTAAATATCTTCTACATCAATAACTAAGCACTGCTACTTTTTGGCGATCGCCAAAATTAATAATTAACTCTGGTTATTTGTTTTAGCTGAGAAGACTGACTTCTCCCGTTTTCAAGCTATAGTAAGCTCCCACAATTTTCAATTTACCTTGCTCAACTAAGTCGCTAAGTAAAGGTGAAGCTTCTAGTCTTTCTTTTTGTAAGATGACATTGCGCTTAATCGTATCGACATAAAACTCTTCCGATTCATTTTTATTGGCTCTATCAATTGCTGGTTGAATTGCCGCGACAATGCTACCAATTTGACCAGGGAGTGGCTTTCCATCAAGAGCAGCTTTAACTGCTCCACATTTTTCATGTCCTAGCACCATGACGATGGGAGTACTCAAGACAAAAGCACCGTATTCAAGACTACCTATCTCTTCTGGTGTAGCAATATTTCCCGCATCACGAACAACAAATAAATCTCCTATGCCTCGGTCAAAAACAATACCCAGAGGAACTCTAGAATCAGAACAACTCATGATCGAAACCAAAGGCTTTTGTCCTGTAGCAACTTCCTGCAAACGATTGTAATCCTGATTGGGAGCTTCTATTTGGTTGCTGATAAATCGCTTATTTCCTGCTAATAACTCCGCTAAAACTCGATCTGGAGTTGCATCTTCCCCTAATTGATCAAAAGCAAGAATTGTTTCAGGTTTTTTAGCAGGATTAGCTTGAGAAGTAGTTGCTTTGCTCACTACTATCGTACCCAAAGCCAATGCACCAAGTTTTAAGATGTTTCTTCTGGCGATTGGGAAATTATGTTTCATCTGTTTTTCCAAGTAAAATAGCAGTATTAAAACAAACTTAAAAAGTCAATTGAATGTTTACTTCTAATACTATAGAGATTATTTTATAGACTCGCTGTATTCTTAATTAATGAAACTCAATTGTTTATATTTTTAAACATTTTGCTCATGAATGTTTGCGCTCAACTGTTTGTGCTTATTCATGCGATCACTCTTTTTTGATTCACATAACCTATGATAAATCGCATCTGAGCCAAGATTTAAATAAGGTTATTTCTGATAAATTGAGATAAACTCATGATAGTTAATGTGATTTAAACTAGTTAAAACTTACAATAATCTGAGCCAAATCAACTATTTTTGTGCTTCAAAAATCTCACTTTATAAGAACACATAAAAAAGAATGACAAGCTATTAAAACTTGCCATTCACCATCAAAATCTAATGAATCTCTCAGTATTGATTAAGATTATTGCTTGTCTTCAATGACCTGATCGATGAGACCATATTCTTTAGCTTCATAAGCCGACATGAAGTAATCTCGATCAGTATCTTTCTTGATTTTATCGATCGCTTGTCCCGTATTATCTGCCATCATTTGGTTTAGCTGATCGCGGATACGTAAAATCTCCTTAGCTTCAATATCAATATCTGTAGCTTGTCTACGTCCTTGGACTCCACCTAAAGGTTGGTGAATCATAATCCGAGAATGGGGTAGGGCTAAACGTTTACCTTTCGTCCCACCACAGAGCAAAAACGCTCCCATAGAAGCAGCTAAACCGACACAGATTGTAACCACCTCTGATTTGATGTGACGCATCGTGTCATAAATCGCAAGTCCAGCAGTTACCGAACCCCCAGGAGAGTTGATATAAAGATAAATTGGCTTACCTGGATCTTCAGAATCGAGGTAAAGCATAATGGCAATGATCTGATTAGCCAAAGAATCGTTAACGCCTCTCCCTAAAAAAATGATGCGCTCCCGATATAGGCGATCGTAAATGCTAATCCAGTCACTATATTGCTGACCAGGTAGTTGATAGGGAACTTTAGGAATACCAATTGGCATAAGATTTTTTACCTTGAATTATTAATGTCTGTTTTTGTTGAGGAGATATCTAGGTTAAAGTTGCCACAGGAGTAGGCAGATCGCTGGTACTTTCTAGAACTTTGTCAATCAAGCCATAATCTTTGGCTTCTTGAGGAGTCATATACAGCATGCGATCTGTATCTTTCTCTAGCTTTTCAAGCGATTGACCCGTATTACGACTAAAAATTTCCAGCACAGCACGTTTATTTTCGATAACTTCCTTGGCTCTAATTTGAATATCAGTAGCCTGACCCCTGGCACCCTGACGAGGTTGATGCAGAATAATTGTGCCGTTGGGTAAGCTAGCGCGGTAGCCTTTTGCTCCTGAAGAGAGAATCATTGCTGCGGTTCCCATCGCCTGACCAATGCAAATAGTATGAACGGCGGGCTTGATATAGTCCATCGTGTCACAAATAGCAAAAGCCTCAGTTTCAAACCCAATTGAATCCCCACCATACCAGGACGTACCAGTAGAGTTGATGTACATCGTGATGGGTTTATCGGGGTCGTCAAACTGGAGAAATAGCAATTGAGCTACGATTAATTCCGTAACATCAACTCCCATCTGGTCTTTATATTCATCGGGGGAGACTAAGGGAAGTCCGAGATAGATGATGCGCTCTTTAAGAAGTAGAGAAGGTAAATCTGGGGGTGGAGTACGATAGTTACCACCGCCTCCTCTGTAGGGAGCTTGAACTGCCTGAATTGGTGAATCCATAGTTTTCTAGTTAATTTACCTCTTACGTTATATTGTTATTTACTCAACAAATTGAATATTAAACAACAAATAAGCTTTAATTATTGCTCTTATGTCAAGGTTAGTAACATGATTTTAACGCATCTATCTACCAGGGTTTAGCTTGTTTTACTCGATAAAACCGAACTAGAACCGAACGCTCACTTTATTCAAACTAATAGCTATCCTGTCAACAACTAACTATGGCTAGAACAATTGCACTAATTGCTCATGATAATAAGAAAGACGACTTGGTAGATTTTGCGATCCGTCATCAACCATTACTCTCTCGTTATCGTTTAATTGCCACGGACAACACAGGCAAGCTTATTCAAGATGCTACTAATCTCCGCATTGAACTTATGGCGTCAGGGGCATTGGGAGGAGATACTCAAATTGCCGCTAAAGTTGTGGAGGGAGAAGTAATTGCCGTCATTTTCTTGCTTGATTCCCTCAATGCTCAACTTCATGAGCCTGATGCTCAGGCGCTGTTGCGGATTTGTAATATTCACTTAGTACCCTTGGCTACTAACTTAGGTACAGCAGAAGCGATCGCCAATAGTTTTGCACAAAGTCTCGTAGCTCATTTGATTTTTAATCCTGTATCTGGTGGCGGCAATGGTCTGCAAGATCTAGATTTCATTAAGCAAATGTTAGAACCTCATCTACATTTGGAAGTTCATTTGACTAGTCCCGAAATCGACCCCCAAGAATTGGCACAGCAAGCAATTGCTCAAGATGCCGACTTAATTATTGCTTCTGGGGGAGACGGCACTGTGTCTGCGGTTGCGGGGGCAGTAATCGGCACCGAAATTCCTCTGGGGATTATTCCTAGAGGAACAGCCAATGCTTTTGGCATGGCGTTAGGCATTACACAGCAAATTAGCCCGATTAAAAGAGCCTGTGAGATAATTCTAGCGGGCAAGATCAGAGTTATTGATGCGGCTCGCTGTAATAACTTACCTTTAATTCTGCTGGCGGGAATTGGTTATGAGGCGGAAGCCATTGAAAAAGCCGACCGTGAAGCAAAAAATCGTTGGGGAACTTTAGCTTACTTAATGGCTGGCTGGCAACAGTTAGATGAGCAGCAACTATTTGAGGCAGAGATTGAAATTGAGGGGGAAATCCGCACTTTTCAAGCTGGAGCAATTACAATCGCCAACGCTGCACCACCAACCTCCGTATTGGCTCAGGGAATTGGAGAAGTAGTGGCAGATGATGGTTTATTAGATATTACGATTGCCACCGTCGATAATAAAATTCAGGCGGTCACGACTATGTTGAATATGTTGGGGGCGGCATTGATTAGAACTAGTGCTGAATTAGACAACATTGTCCATTTGCGATCGCCTAAAGTAAAAATTTCAGCTAACCCAATGCAAAAGGTGGTACTCGATGGTGAAATTATTGGCAATACTCCTTTAACAATTGAGTGTCTTCCCCAAAGTCTCAAAGTCTTGGCTCCTATTTTCGAGGGCAAAAATGGGCAAGAAAAGCTCCAGGAGCAGTGCTAAAAGCTACTATGGCTTTGAAGAGAAATCAGGACATAGCAAATAGTCAACTACTGATAATTAATGACAGGCTACTATAGAATTTGAGCATCAACTAGTTTTTATTAAATCTAATTAGGCAATTTAGTCGGCAATATTTAGTTAATTTATTAAATTAAGTGTCAGTATCAATACGCTTTAATAGTTAGACCGAATCGGAGTTATATCAATGAAACTTACGAGCAAGATTATCCCTCTCATGATCGGAGTAACGGTGGGCGGAACTGTTATAGGGAATTTATTATTGAGTGAGACAGATTTTCCAGCGGCGATCGCTGCTGTTCAAGTAGCCCAGGCTCTGTCCCCAGAAGAAGTTAATCTTCGTGCCAAACAAATTATTGTGCGGATTGATGGCGCTAGTGTTGGCTCAGGCTCGATCATCGAGTACGCTGACGATGTTTATACTGTGCTGACTAACTGGCACGTAATGAAAAATCAGGGTGAGTATACGGTACGAACTATTGATGGTAGAAAGCATCAGGTTTTGCCCGCCTCAATTAAACGTTTACCAGGACTGGATCTGGCTATACTTCAGTTTACCAGTGTGCAAAATTATCAGACTGCGGAATTGGGCAACTCTAGTAATTTGACTGAAGGGCAAAATGTTTATTTTGCGGGTTACCCAGGAGAACTAAGGCGTGAAGATAATCGATACTATCGCTTTTTTACGGCTAATTTGGTGGGCATACTGCCAAAATCGACTGAGAATGGCTATTCTCTAATCTACAGTGGCGAAGCTTTTCCTGGGATGAGTGGCGGTCCAGTATTTAGCAAAGATGGTTTAATGATCGGGGTTCATGGGGAGGCGAACATTCATGCCCTATCGGGTGCCACCTCTAACTATGCGATTCCCATCAATAGCTACCAAGAGGCGATCGCTAAATTAAATACACCATCAAATACCTCGCCCGCTGCCGTCCAATCTAATCCAGTGACAGACGCTCCTGAATCTAAACCTGAAGTAGCTGAGTCGCCAGCAGCAGCACCACCAACTCCTGAACCTGTAGCGGAAACTCCTGAATCTACACCTGAAGTAGCTGAGCAACCAGAAGCAGAACAACAGCAATCCCCTCCAGCCGAAAATAATACTACGACAACGCCACTCGCTGATAATAGTAAACAGCCCCAAACATCAGAATCATTAGGATCAGATAATATTTCTTCCGTACCTACTTTTACCTCTAATTCTGCTGCCGAAAATTCAGCAACGAAAATTGAGCCTGAGGTAATTATTGAATTTGGCACCGAAGAAGTCCCAACAACAGCTGATGAGGCAAAACCTGAAGATACTCAATCTCAAGTAGATCAAGTAGAATCAACACCTAATAATTCCAATCGAGCTGCCGCAGATGCTAGACAGCAACAGCCGGAAGTAGTGATTGAATCAGAACCAGCGGAGTCAGAAGAAATTGATATACCTACCACTAGCAGAAGGATTGCTTTAATATCACCTAAAACTGGCATCGATTACACTAAGCTGCGTAATTTGCTGAGAGACAAAAAATGGTCAGAAGCAGATATTCATACCTATCAATTAATTGAGCAAGTCGTCAAATCTGCTAAGCGGCAAAATAAGCACGTATTTATCGAGTTAAAAACTATAGCTGAGTTTGCTTGTCCCGATGTGAGAACTGCCGATTATCTCTGGAAAAAATATAGTAATAATAAATTTGGCTTTAGTCCCCAACAGAAAGTTTGGCAAAGTGTTAATCAGCAAGGAGATTTTTCGACCCAAACTTGGCGACGTTTTGCCACAGAAGTTGGCTGGAAGACGGGAGAAATTACCAGTGGCAGCGGTTATCTTTTGTATGAACAGCTGGACTTTGAACCTAAGCAAGCCCCCGCAGGTCATCTTCCCTGGTGGTTTTCTCTCCCAGATGAAGAACAAAAAGTGATTAAGTATTTATTTGCTCGCTGTAATCTCAATCCCACTGCGGAGGAATTGGAAGCTGAAGCGCAACGAAATTCTCCAGATACAGCCCAAAATACTCCTAATAATCAGCCTAATATTAATAAAGCTCCTAAATAAATTAACTAAAATTACGCACAATCATAGATCTGTTGAGATTGGGAATAGGGAATAGGGAATAGGGAATAGGGAATAGGGAATAGATCATTAAACTTTTATTCATGCAAGAGTTCTTGAATTTACTTACATTGTCTATTTTCAAGACAGATCTAATAACTAATGACTAACAACTACAAACAGTAGCATGAAAAATTGTATTCATTTAACCAACAAAGATAATCGCCAATGAAACATCATCAAACAGCCTTAAAAATTAAAACCACAGGTAAATCCCTCCATAAAATTACCCCCCAGGTAGAGCAAGCAGTTGCTAAATCCACCGTTACGACAGGACTATGTACTATTTTTGTCCGTCATACTTCGGCATCGTTACTAATTCAGGAAAATGCCGATCCTGATGTCTTAATAGATCTAGAAAATTTCTTTTCTCAGTTAGTCCCTGAAGACCCTACCAGATATCATCATGGTGCCGAAGGACTAGACGATATGCCTGCTCATATTCGCTCGGTTTTAACCAATACCTCAGAACACATTCCCATTTCCAGCGGGCATTTAGTTTTAGGTACCTGGCAAGGCATCTATCTCTGGGAACATCGTCAACGTTCTAACTACCGAGAGATTATGGTTCACATTAGTGGTGAATCGAATTGAGCAAAAAACTATTTCACATCACTTCTCTGACTGAATGGCAGAAAGCTTTATCTACTGGAGTTTACCAACCACAAGATTTTGTCCGTGAGCAGTTTATTCACTGTTCCTATCGTCATCAACTCTTGACAGTAGCTAATCGTTTTTATCGAGGACAGGGCGGACTTGTTGTATTATTGATTGATCCAACTAAAATAGATAGCAGACTAATTGAGGAAAATCTTGAAGGGGGTGTAGAACTATATCCTCATCTTTATGGTGTATTGCCTGTTGATGCTGTAAGCAACACGATCGCCTTTCCTTGTAATCCTGATGGTAGGTTTAATCTACCCGAGGAATTATAGGTTTAGATTACGGCTATTTAACATTTATCTCGTTGAAGATCGTCTCTATATGCGCGATCGCTTTCCATGCAAAAAGTAAAATCCTGTGGCGTAATTTGCTTTACTCGAACCAAGCAACCATCATTCTTGTTGATGAAGCGATCATATCGTTATGATCTGCCTAAAGGTCATATCGAACCAGGAGAGACGGAATTACAGTGCGCTCTCAGAGAACTTTTTGAGGAGACGGGAATTACTAATAGACAGGTTTGCCTTGAACTAGATTTTCGATTTAAAACGATTTACTATCCTCGTTATCGCCGTTTTGGTGGGCAAAAGGTGGAAAAGTCTTTGGTTATTTTTTTTGGTTGGGTCAGTGAAGAGCTAGAAATCGTGATGACGGAACATAGTGACTCTGAATGGGTTAAGTGGAATCCGCCCCACTATTTTCACAATCGGATTATCGATGAATTGTTAGTGGCAGTCGAAAAAGAATTGCCGATTAAACGATAGACTTCTTACCTAAATGGTAATTACCTGGCTTGTAAAAAGGAAAAGGGGATAGTTAAATGTGTAATTTATTTTGTTTAGGTACTTAGTCTGATTAATGGGTCTCGATGATTTTCCGTGGCAGGTAGAAGGAAAAGCAAAGTTTCAGGTTGGTCAGGCTTTTTATAACCCTCAAAGTCGAGTTGTGCGGGATCTGGGGGTTTTAGCAGGGGCTGTATATCGACAAGATTATGGAAGCTTAAAGGTGTTAGATGCTTTAGCAGGCTGTGGTGTCCGTAGCTTACGCTATTGGCAGGAAAGCAAGGCTGATTATCTCTGGGTTAATGAAGGAAATCCCCAGCATCATGAATTACTCCAGCAGAATTTAGCTTCAGTAATTGCGCCTGGTAACTATCAACTTACCCATCAAGATGCTCATCGGGTATTTTTTAACTGCTATCAACACCGTGATTACTACGATTTAGTAGATGTAGACTGTTTTGGCAGTGCCGTCCCATATCTTAATACGATGTTATGGGCAACTAAAATTGGGGGTTTAATCTACCTAACCAGTACCGATGGACGAACCATTACAGGACATCCTCCAGAAAAAACAGTTCAAGTTTATAATGCGATCGCTCGTTCCCATCCCGCAATTCAAGAGCAAGCTTTGAGAATTCTGATTGGTGCAACGCAACAACAGGCTGCTGCTAGAGGATTAGGCATTGAACCCGTATTTTCACTATTTACAGGTCAAACTTACCGCTTAATGCTACGTTTAGTCGCTAAACCTCAGTTAACGGACAAAAACTATGGCTTTCTCACTTATTGTCACAACTGCGGTAACTATTATACTTTTTCCTGGCGTGCTTTAAATAAAGTTGGCTGTACCTGCAATAATCCTAGAATCACCGTCAGTGGAGCGATGTGGCTTGGTCAATTACACGATCGCCATCAGTTAGAGCAGTTTATCACCCTGGCGAACCAATGGAACTGGGACAAAGTTGTTCGATTACTCCATCTAATGCAAGATGAAATCGATTTTCCACCCTACTTTTATACTCTGCGGTCAATAGGTCATCGTGGCAAATTAGACTTGCCCCAAAAAACGCATTTAATCCAGGCTTTGCAACAAGCAGGTTATCAAGCCGCCTCTACTCATATCGAACCTCAAGCAATTAAAACCAATGCCAATATGGAAGATATTATTGCGATCGCCAAAAATATTTAATGACAACTAGATAAATCAAAACACTTCACCAGTTGATTAATCATAAGGATACATCTAAGAGGTCTAATGTGAATTAGATTTTATGTTTCTAAAGTAAAAATCAGCTTGTAAATACAGACTTATTGACTGCACTTTAGTTACGGAGGGGTGTGGGGAAGTCTTAACTTCCCTGCCAGGGGGTTTGGGGGAAAGTTCCCCCAGGAATAAATAAAGAGTAAAAGAAAAGAGAGTTACAAAGTCCTGCCTCCAACACTCACTACCCGAAAACCGACATTGAGGAGGCTGTCGTCGCGCCACCTGATATAGTAGTAGCGGTATGCCGAGCGGCAGTAATCAGGATTGTAGTACCAGGAACCGCCCCGCAGAGGAGAATAATTCTCACTACTACCCGCTCGCCAGGGAGTACCATCATTGGACGCACCTTGATAATTATCGTGCCAAGTATCGCCACACCATTCCCAAACATTTCCGTGCAGATCGTATAAACCAAAGGCATTGGGGGGAAAGCGACCTACAGGGGTGGTTTGCTCTCGATGCTCACCTTTGGGTTCATTAGCGTAGGTATAGTTACCATTATAGTTAGCTAAATCAGCGGTAATTGTCTCACCAAAATAAAAGGGTGTAGTTGTTCCTGCGCGACAGGCATATTCCCATTCCGCCTCACTAGGTAAGTGATATTCTTGGTCTGTAAGTTTCAATAATCTCTGGCAAAATTCTACAGCATCATACCAGGAAACACGCTCAACAGGTCGGCGATCGCTATCTTCTAAATCTTTAAATCGAGCAGGATTAAGCTTAAGATCTCGTTTGACTTTCAAATCGGTGCGGGAGGCAATTACTTGCCACTGAGCCTGAGTTACGGGATATTTGCCCATAAAGAAGGGGGAAACTGTTACTTCGTGCTGTGGTTGTTCCCTGTTAAATCTATCTGTATTGTATTTTTGATTGAGTCTTTTGATTTCTGTGTCGTCTGTTCCCATGAGGAATTTCCCTCCAGGAATGTCAACCATGTCCAAAGTGACATCATCACCCAGATCTTCTCTGAAATACTCTGCTTGACCTGGTTTACGGTCTATTTCTTGACCGCTAGCGTCTACGGTTATTACCTCAAAGGAAAAGGTGGCTAAATCTTTGCCTGATTTAGATTTAGTTTCAGGCGCAACAGCTCTTTGTCCTGTTGAACTCTCAGTAATTACAGACCGAGTTTCTATTCTTGTAGAAGGCGTATTGTGTTGTCGTAAAGCAATTCTTCTAATCGCCTCAATCGCGTCCCAATCTGCACGAGATACTGCCAAAACTCGAATCCATAATTGTTCGGCTAATGATAAATCACCTCTATTTTCAGCAAGGGAAGCTTGCAGTTTTAATGATTCGGCATCTTTGACAGTAGCAAACTGCTCTAGCAATACATAATATAGCTTGTAAGGTGGTTCTGCCTTCAGGTAGGGATTTTGAACTGGTTTATCATAGCGTTGATTAAGTTGAGGAACTTGATGATATAGATATCGATTCAGCCGTTCGACAGTGGCACAGTTAGCCTCTCCCTGAAGTTGTAATCCCTCAAGCAAAGTATGGGTAAAAGCTCCCTGTTGTAGCTCCTCAATTTCCCAAGACCGCTGGTTAGTGGTACAAGCATAAAAGGTAATGACTCCTTGATGTTTCTCTTCGCCGATGCCCAATCCGCCTCTGCTACCTTGATCTCTGCAGGCATCCAAGAATAAAACCACGTTATCTGCACCCGAACGACGTAATCTTTGAGTGACATATTCTACAGACAGTGCCGAATGTTCGACATCACCAGGATCGCTGTCCGATAACATCAAATAATCTTTGTCTCCTTCCCTTCTGCCATGACCTGCAAAGAAAAACCAGAGATTATCCTCTGGCTTTAATAATGGTGGTTGAGTATTGGCAAACTGCGCCCGCAAAAATCTTCTTAAAGTACCGTAAGTTGGTTTGGTAGATATGGGTGGATTAACTTGGTTAATCGGGAGTGAATCTTCAGTAAATAGAAAAACGCGATCAAACCTGGCTGTTTGCTCTAACCAAGCTGCCATTTTCTCCGCATCTCTTTTCGCATAATTTAATGACTGAAGATTATCGTAGGTGTTGATGCCAACTGCGATCGCCCAATTTCTCCCCATTCTAGCTACCGATTACTTCCTCTTGAATTTAAAAGTCATTCCGCCCTTGCCTCCAGCTTTGCCCCCTACGCCAAAAAGGCTAACTTGACCTTCTCCATTAATCTCCACCGATAACTCAACTTCATCAAGGCGCATTTTTGATTCAGGAGGATCAGCCTCGTCCAGCATTTCTCTCATCGCTTGCAGAAAACCCTTCATTTCTTGCTTAAGTCTTTCTACTTCAACGGGTTGTCGATCTCTGGTAACTACTTCTCTAACTTCGGAAGATTCTTCTCTCAAAAGTCCACCAGTATCATTACTGCTATTTCTTGCACCAGAGATAACTTCTTGGGGATGAGATTCTTCGGTAATAATCCAAATTTTTTTGGGAGTTGAGATTTCGTCTGACATAAAGTGTGAGTAATTCTGGTGGAAGGTTGTAGTTTATCCAGAGCATTTAAATTAATCCTAGTGTAATACCATTCACTGCAAGACGAAAAATTTCTGAAGAAATACTATTTCGTAGCACTACAGAATTGAGAAAACAGCCATGATTCGCGTGTTGGTGATGGATCATGGGGATGCGATCGCTCTCTATTTCAAGTGCATTGACAACGTCACATATCAACCAGATTTAAACCTGCTGTTCAATTGCTGCTTTATAAACCTTCCGAATTTTCCTCAGCATCTTATCAAAAATCGAATTTTTACAATCTGGGTTAGCAGGATCGCAACTTTGGATCGCCTCGATTAACTTTGCCTCTCTAACATCTACATAACCGTCGCTATAAACCAACCCACTAATTTTTTCTAATAACTCTTGATACTCTTCCGCAGTGTGATTTTCTCCAAAATAGTCTTCTAACCACTGATAACATTCAACCGCTGCTACTGGTCTTAATTCCGACAGTAGAGGCTTAATTTCTGGATCGCTATCCAATTGAAAATCTCGCGCTACACGGCGCAAATAAGCCCGTTCTTCAGGTTGAATAATCCCATCAATCCAAGCTGCACCAATGAGAATTTTGAGAATTTGTTTCATCTTTCTTATTTTATTGCGTCTCATCTCACCAATCTCTTTTCAATCCCACCATAAAAAATCCATCCATGTCATATCGGTGGGGGTAAACTTTAATCCAGCCTTCCGTTGTAACCCAATTTTGGGCGATCGCCTTAGGAGGAGATTGAATGCTCCAATTGGAATTATTTTCCAGAAATGATTGTATTACTTTTTCATTTTCTAAAATGTTAAGAGTGCAAGTTGCATAAACTAAAATTCCTTTTGGTTTGACCCAAAGAGCAGTCTGTTCTAATAGTTCCCGTTGTAACTCAAAAAGTTCCCCAATAGCTTGAGATGTTTGCCGCCAACGAATATCAGGACGTTTGTGCAAGGTGCCCAAACCCGAACAAGGTGCATCTAGCAGCACGCGATCGGCAATGTTAGCAAATTCAGATTTATCGCGACTATCTCCTGTTTCGATCTCAATTGAACTTAACTGTAATCGTGCAGCATTTTCTCTGACTCTATTGAGTCGTTTAGCAGCGCGATCGCAGGCTATGATTCTGCCGCGATCGTTTATTAATTCGGCTATGTGGGTAGTTTTTCCTCCTGGCGCAGCACAGGCATCAATAATCGTCTCTCCTGGCTGAGGATCTAATAAATGCGTTACTAGCTGTGCGCTACTGTCTTGAATGACCCACGATCCTTGTTTATAGCCAGGTAATTCAGTAACCGCACCAGCACTTTCTAGTCGTAATCCTTGGGGTAAATCACGTATACGCTCTACCTTAATGCCAGCTGCCTCAAAAGCTGTTGCCACTTCTTCTACCGAAGTTTTCAATGGATTAACCCTTAAATCTATTTTGGGTGATTTGTTGAACCAGGCTAGCAACTGCTCAACTTCTGTCATAGATAATTGTTCTAACCAAGTTTCCACGATCCAATCAGGAAAGCTATACTTTATTCCCAACTTGGCAATAAGATTATCTGGTAACTTGAGAGGATCTTCTCGTTCAACTTGACGTAGATATTCTCGCAGTAGACCATTTACTACTCCGCTTAGTTTAGATATTCCATTTTCTTTCGCTAATTTCACACTGGTATCAACTGCTGCTGAAGCAGGAATACGATCTAAATACCGCAACTGATATAAGCCCAAGTGCAAAATAATTCTTAAGTCAGGTGGTTGCTGTAGCGCTTTCTTTTTGCCTAATAAATCAATCAATCTATCTAAGGTACGTTGACGACGCACAATTCCATAAACTAATTCACAAGCAAAACTGCGATCGGCTTGGCTAATCTCAATAGATTTCCCCACAGACTTAAGCACACGATTCAGCGCGACATCAGTATAAGCTTTCTTGTGATAGACATTTTTTAAGGCGAGAAAAGCTAAGGAACGAGAATTAGTCAGAGATGCCATGCTGAAGAGAAAAAAATTTCTCTATTTATTGTAATCGGAATTGTTCAGGCATGATTGCTAAAAAAAACGTAGTAGGATAACAGAGATTTAGATATGGTTGTTATTATCATAAGCCTATGATATTTTTTTATCAGATAATAGGAATTAAATATTTTTCAATAAAGTTTGGCTTATATGCGACTGAGGTTAACTTTTCCTTGAATCTCAAATCGAAGCCATTAAATATCTAAACTGTATTTCAATATTTTGCATACCAATAGTCACATTTTTCAGAAAATCTTTTTGGTAAATTCTACAAGACAATTGATATATTTTTTTTGTATTTTAATTCCTATGTATTTTTTTCAAGACAACTTGCTACTAATTTAGTAAAGCCTCGCATAAGTTATCTCTTTATGAAATTTATGAGCTAATATATCGGCTAACTGATATTAGACAAATGATTTTATTATCAATATTTTTTTAATTAATACTCACACATACTTAATTAGTGTAGCCAGTACTATTAGCTTGAAAAAGGATATATTCTTAGCAAACTTTATTCAAGGCTATGCTCAATTTTTGCCAATTTAGTCAATTGTATTATTCATGCCATGTAACTAGCTTTATAACTCTCCAAACCTTATCACATGGTCACATCTTAACCAGCTAGTTTATCAAATTCACATCTAAAGACTAAACTGCAAAATATACAAATGAAATCAAAAATACTTCTTACCTCGCAAGTTTATTTTTTATTGCCTGCTAGTTGTTTAGACTGAATAGTAAGCCTTATATTGTCTTAAAACAAGCTTTTATCAGTAATATCACATATTGACAATTTTATTTTTGTCTATATGCTCG
>JBCDEP010000159.1:0-14733 GCA_039179675.1 Cyanobacteria bacterium P01_G01_bin.67 | reverse complement strand
TTTTGAAAACTTAAGACAATGAAGCTTTAATGATGTCCTCTATAACTTAGTTGCTCAAAATAATAGATCTTTTGGAGATTCATTTTTATATCCCAAACATGAAGAAATATATGAACGACTTGGTATTTTAGAACAAATAAATCAAGCGATCATAGATTAAGTTTTTTCTTCTTAAGTATTTAAGATAGTTTTATTAGGAGTCAACAACAAATACAAACAAGGAATTACCAATAAAGCAATCATAGTAGAAGCAACCAACCCAAAACCGATCGCACTAGCTAGAGGAAACCAAGTCGGATCGCTTAATGCTAGGGGAATTACACCGACGATAGTAGTGATACTGGTAGTTAAGATCGGGCGTAATCTGTCTGCTGCACCTCTAGCTGCTGCATCGCGCACATTCATACCTTTTGCTCGATGAGAGTTCATGGTTTCAATCATGACGATCGCATCGTTAACGACAATGCCAGTCAAAGCGATAATACCTATTACCGCAGGGAAAGAAATGGGAATTTGTAAGAGGAAGAAGCCGAGGAATGTACCAATGAAGGCAAAGGGAATTGCCAACATAATGATAAATGGTTGGGTAAAAGAACTAAATTGAATCACTAGTACAGCAAAAACAAGAAACAACGCAACAATTGCCATTTGTCCCGCAGAAGTAAAAGTTTCTCCTTGGGTTTCTAATTCTCCTGCAAATTTATAGTTATAACCTTGACCCCAGCTAGATTTCATCTCAACTAGTTTTGGTTCGAGATCGGCTACAATTTCTCCCACAGTGCGGTCTTTATTTTTTGCCAACACTGTAACCGTTCGTTGGGCATCTTTATGGGTGATCGATAAAGGTGCATTGCCAAATTCTACTTCTAATAATTGACTACCATTAATAGTTTTGCCACTGTCAGTAAAAATAGGCAGGCTCAATAATTCATCTCGACGAGTTGGTCCCCCAATATCTCCATTACGGGAAGCCCATTGGGTACTGAGGCGAATTTCTAAATCTTCTTCTCCCCCACCGATGGGAAAATCACCAATATCATTATCAGTCATTAAGTAGCGTCCTTGTAGAGATAGATCTTCATCGGATAAACCGTAGAAGTTAATTGCTTCTCGTCGGGGACGAAGTTTAATATCTGGTCGCAATGCACCCAGGTCATCTCGAACATCGATCGCGCCAGAAATTTGTCTTAGAGCTAGTTGAACTTCCCCAGAGATACGGCGCAACTCGTCCATATCCTTACCCGATAGTTCTATCTCGATGGGGTCGCCTCCTTCTCCTGTAGATTGACCGTTAACTACTAGAGATGACCCTGGATATTGACGTAGGGAGCTATTTAATTCTGTTCTTAGTTCATCTACATACTCATAAGAAGGCTTTGCTCTAGCTTCTTCTGGGGTGAAAATAGCGGAGAACCCAACTAAATAATTACCACTATCAGGTTTAAGTCCACTTTCTTGAACCAAACCGCTACGACTACCAATTAATTTAATTACGCTTTCTAAGTAGTCTTTGCCCTTTAATAACTCTCCCACCTCATCAGCTACTTTTTGGGAACTATCAAGAGTGGTGGTAGGGGGTAATTCGATATTGATACTTAACTTGCGTCCATCCCCATCGGGAAACAGAGTACCAGGAACAGTGCCGACTAAAATCGTTGAAGTAATAAATAATGCGATCGCGCCTAAAGCGAAAATCTTAGCCGTAGTTTTATTGCGTATCGTAGTTGCTAAACTCCAGTTACGGAATTTCTCTGAAACGGTTTCTGTCAAGCGATCTATCTTGCTTTTTTGTCCTTTAGCTTTAATATTCCCTAGTAGGTAACGGGAGAGAGGAATATCTACTAGTAGTGCAATGACATAACTCAATAATAGACAAACAATGGCACTAATCGGAATCAGGCGGACAAATTTACCCATCGTACCGCTAATTGCCATTAGGGGAGCTAATGCCAAAATAGTAGTTAGTTGACCAGAAAAAGCAGGTACAGCATAGGTTTTAACTGTTTTTAGTGCAGCTTGGTTAAAACTCAATCCTTCCACAAAGATACCGTCGTGCATCCCTTCCATCATTAGGATAAAGACATCTACCAATAACCCTAATGCCAGAATCATCCCTACTTGTACCATCGTGTTGAGGGTAAAACCAAATAAAAACAGGATTGCTAAAGTACCTAAAAAAGTGAGAGGAATTGATAAACCTGCAATAATCGCTTCTCGCCAAGTTAAAGCAAACAAGAGAACGATAAAAACTCCTAAAACCCCTTGCCAAGCATTATTAAAGACATTCAATAAATCCTTGTTAATTTCATCGGCATCGGTATTGATTACCCGATATTCCATACCGTAGGGCCAAATACTCGGATTTTGTTTGGCGGCTTCAATGGCTGCAAGGGAATCATCGATGACTTTAATCGTATCCGAGCCTGGAACTTTCACGAGATCGACATTAATAACTGTCTGAAACTCCTCTCCATCGGAACTTAAAAAAGCCCGATTCTTCTCTCTTTCTAAATCGCGTCTGACTTCTGCCACCTCTTGCAATCGTACTACCCGACCTACTTCTCCTGACAAGCGGGTTACGGGTAAGTTGCGTAAATCTACTAAACTGCGGAGTCGCCCATAATATCTTAACTGTGTACCAATTTCATCACTTTCAATCTGATCCCAAGGTAAATCTCGGTTGGCTGTCTGAATTGCATCAGCTACTTGAGTTGCTGACACTCCCATATTAGCTAAACGAGAAGGAATAAGCTGAACGTGAATCACCTCTTCTCGATTACCACTCAAGTCTACTTTGCGGACGTTGGGAACAGTTTCTAAAATATCTTCAATATCTTCGGCTGCTTTACTTAATACCGCTAAATCAATATCTCCATACAAACCTACCGTTAGCACTGGAGTATCCTGAGTCGAAATTTGTTCAACCTTCGGTTCTTCCGCATCACGAGAAATCTCTGGTTTGGCTTCATCTACTTCCGCCCTTACTAAAGAGATTGATTCTGCTATGGGTGCTTCTGCCTCAAACTCCACCTGAATTAACGACGAACCATCAAAAGAAGCACTACTTAAATCCTTTAACCCCTTAAGGGATTTTAATTCTTTCTCAATCTTATCTGTGACTTGATTTTCAATGGTTTCAGGATCGGCACCACCCCAATTTGTCTGGATTGTGGCGATCGCAATATTAATGTCAGGGTCGCCTTCTTTCACCATCGTCGATGCACCCATTAAGCCACCCACGATCAACAGCAAAGCTAACAAAATGGCAAATACTGTTTGCAGAAAGAAAAACTTAGCAAAGGGCGATGCCTTGTTTGGATCGGTTGCATCGTCTTGTTCCTGGGTTTCTTCAGGAGGGGTTATTAACTGACTCATGAGCTAGTATCGAGAAAGGAGAAAGGTACTTCTTGCCAGTATTTTATATTTGCTGTCTGAGTCGGATTAATTCTGTAACTATTATTTATTGATTTGAGTTTATATTGCGGGATTGGGTAAAGTGAGGTCTGCTAATATAATTCAACCTTGCTAAAATGGTACGATATACGGTACGCAAAAGAATTAATTTCAATGAAACCATTAACTGTTAGAGAAGCTAGAGATAATCTATATCGTCTAATTGATGAAATAGCTGAGAGCCATCAACCGATTACGATCAAAGGAAAGCGTAACGATGCAGTATTAATATCTAGAGAAGATTGGGAAGCGATCGCCGAAACTATCTATCTCAACAATATTCCAGGGATGGTGGAATCGATTAAAGAAGCAGCAGCAAAGCCTTTATCGGAAGGAACACCGTTAGAGGAAATTGATTGGTGAAGCAGCGCGATCTTGTTGGTTTCCTGCAAAAAGCGACTGCTGAACCCTTTAGGGTAATGAAATGGCAAGTTATATTGTCCAAGCAAGCAAAGAAAGATGCCAAAAAAATAGCTTCTAGTGGTTTGAAACCCCAGGCACAAGCATTACTAGAGATTTTACAGGATAATCCTTACCAACCACCCTATGAAAAGTTAGTGGGAAATTTAGCGGGATATTATTCCCGTCGCATCAATATTCAGCATCGCTTGGTATATGAAATATATGAAAAGGAAAGAATAGTCAGAGTTCTCAGGATGTGGAGTCATTACGAATAATGTGTTAAAGATTTATGACGATCGCTTAAAGTCTAGTATTTTTCCTAAACTTGAATTGACTGCTGATGCTATTTTTTAGCTAGCAAATACATAATTTGCCCTTAAAATTCGTGGGAAAAGTAGAAGGAAAAATGTATGGTCGTGGAATTTTTATATCCATCAATGGATTTAGCGATTTCGTTTTGAAATCAATTACGGAAGGTAAAGCTATTAAAACTATTTTTGTAGATGGACAGGACTTGACATTAGTTTTAGAAGGTCATTTGAATTTTAGTCAGCTAATTGACAAAAAAGTAAAGGCAGCACAGACTAAAGGTGAAATTTATATTAATCCTTTGTCGGAAAAATCTAAACTTTAATTTCAATATTTAAATTAATATTTTGTATTTTGAAATATTTTCCTTCTCTTTCTCGCCAACAATGACCAAATTAACTCCTACTTCATAACCAATAACAGCAGCAAGCTTGTTAACTTTGGTGTTTGTTTATAAGATTCTATTTTGGCTAGCTGAAATTGCTTCATGCCAACTTTTTTAGTAAATTCTCTTTGAGTTAAACTAGGTCTTCTCACAAACTGATAATTGTTCTGGCAAACTCAAATTCAGGTTTCAGGGGATCGCAGTCTATGTTAACATTAACTTTTAAGATTTCTCGTTTAGCTACCCCCTCTATACTTTGTTTAATCGCTCTTTGTTCCACAATTCCTTGGGGTTCATTAACTATAAAACATGGGGTTGGCGATCGCTCTACAATAATTTAGGCTGCTTAACCTTGCATTCAGTTAAATTATTAGCCTTCTGTAAAAACTTGCGATCAAAAGTATATAACTGTGAACAATGTTGACTCTGGGCTAAATGAAAAGCATCGGCAAAATCTAAACCTTGCTGATGCCATTCCAAAACTTGTACGATCACGTTAGCATTAGCCAGATAAACATTTGCTAAACCAAACAACTTGGTAAATGCTTGGTAAATTTCTGATGGTGAAAATTTATAAGCAAAACGCAATACCCATTCAGTTTCTAAAATTACGGTATCGCAAATAAATATCTCTAGTTCTTGAAATAATTTGAAACTCTGTTGAAATTGTTCTACATCATCTTTAGTCAACAGTCTGACAATAACATTGGTATCAACCGAAATCATTGCCATTGTTCCAGAACACCTTGACGAATAGCATCATCCATTTCCTCTAAAGTTTTAGCTTTGCCATCATATTGCAAGCATCCAGCAACATCTTCTGAGTTAGTTTCCGCAAAAGGCTTTTTAGGTTTAAGCAAAATACCATCACCTGTATCGATCGCAATTAGTTCCTGTCCAGCTAACCAATGATGAGCATCTCGCAACGTTTTCGGAATAATTACTTGACCTTTGCTTGATAGTCTTGTGGTTTCCATCGAAAAAGCAATAAGTAAGATTATAGTAAGAATTATAGCATCGACAGATTTATTTCGCGATCGCTCAAAAGTTCCTTTTTTTTTAAGTATCAGCTCGCATTCATCAAACTATTTACTTTTCTGAGAAATATAACCTCCAACTAAGATCGCAATAAAAATCGCAGGATATAATTGTCCGATAATCGCTTCCAAATTAGTCAACATCTTTGCTAAAGGACTAACAGGAATAATATCTCCATAACCAAGAGTAGTTAAAGTGGTAAAACTAAAGTAAATTGCTCGACCATAAGAATCGATTTCAACGATCGATTGAGAAAAAGCATTGCTATCTAAACTAGCAACAATGCCATAAAGTAATGCCCAAACAAAACCAATTAATAGATAAACACAAATACCACCACGAATGGTATCAATTGTTATTTGTTGAGATAATAAAATATCTCGCAAAATTAGATAAGCTGCTCCTCCTAAATAAAGAATATAAACTACTTGGAGCGAAATTAAAAAGGCTACTGTCCAAGAATTATACAATTCCATCCTGCCGACAATTTCCAGGAGAAATGTTAGTAAGGCAATACTGCTATACAGCTTGAAAAATTTTGGTTTAAGGGAAAAAGTCTTGACAATAATAATAATGGCGTAAAGCGAAATTAAAGATAGAGCTAATTCCCCAATATTTCCCTGCAAAAAAGGAGCAAGTACAAAGTTTGTAATTAAAATAATTAACAGTTGCGTATACTTGTTATGAGGAGATTTTGGAGATCTCAAAACTGGTTTAATCACCTAGAGCTATTAAGGAATAATTTCTACTGGGGCGCCATTAACTAGACGATTTTTACCATCGGTGACTAGCTTGTCTCCTGGCTCAACTCCTTCGACGATCTCACGTTTGGCTAATCCTTCTATGCCTTGTTTAATCGCTTTTTGTTCGACGATACCTTTTTCTTCATTGACTACAAAAACATTAGGCTGGCGATCGCGGAAAATAAAGGTATTAAAGGGTGCAACTATAGCTTGCTCTTTTTCTTCTGTAGCGATCCAGGCAGATACTTGTTCTCCATCTTGGACGTTAGCAAATCCATCATCAAGGCGTATTGTAACTCGAACTGACCTTTCTCCAGGGGAAACAGAAGGGCTAACAGAAAATACTGTTCCTTTTGCACTAGCTAATTTCATTAAATCGTCACCAGTGATCCGACCTGAATTTGCTTTTGAGCGATCGCGATCAAGAATTATAAACGCTCTTTGACCTGGTTTAATTTGCCCTCCTTGAAAGGCTGGAAGCTCAACATTAACTTCAAAACGATTGGGATCGATAATAATAATGGGCAATCTTTCTACAATTCCCTGATAGTCACCAGTTACATTAACAATTTGAGGCGACCAATATTCACCTTCACGAATGTTGAGGCGAGCGATCATGCCATCAAAGGGGGCAATCAATTCTGTATCTTCACTATCTACATTACTTTGAGAGAGTTTGGCACTAGCAGAATCAACCGCAGCTTGGGCAGTTTCTACTTGAGTTTGGGCAGCAGCTACTTGAGCTTTTCCCGAACGTATCCCTGCTTCTGTTGCCCTCACCGCAGCTTGGGCATTTTTATACTCTGTCTCCTTAACGTCTACTTGTCGCTGTTCGACTGCTCCTTCTGATGCTAGTTGTTGATATCTTTTTAAGTCTGCCTGGGCAAAGGCTTCATCTGTTTTGGCTTTTTCCAAATCTGTATATGCCTGTGCTAAAGATTCTTCAGTTTGTCTGAGGCTGGCAACTGCATTAAGTACTTGGTTTTTGGCTTCAACTTGTCCTGCTGTTGCTACAGTAATATCTGCATCGTACTTGCGACGATCTACTCTGGCTAATAATTCTCCCTTTCTTACCCGATCTCCTTCTCTCAAATCCCTGCCATCTATTTTTTTTAGATAATCAATTGTGCCTTCTGCTTGAAAAGTGAGATGTTTTTTAATGATCGCACTGACATAACCATCTCCATAACTCCAGGCTTGAATGGGTTCTAAATTAGCGGTGACAGTTTTGACGGTTAATCTTGCTTGTTCGATGTTATCCGTTCGTTCTAAGGTTGATTCTGGCGAACTAGAAAAAGATCTCCAGGCTATTGTTCCGCCTATCAAAAGAGCGATCGGAGTTAAGAACAATAACCACTTGAATTTTTTGTTGGTAGTTTTTGGATGTTGCGAAGTATTATCGATTTTTTTGATATTTTCGCTTAATTCTGATGGTTGTTCGACATTATTGTGTTGCTCAATGGTCATATGACAACAAATTTGATAATGGAGGAGTATTTCAAAATTAACAGCAAAAGCTTTGAACAAAAAAAATAAAAGGTATTTTTTAATACCAAGAACCTACAAATACCATTTTATTTTAGGCTTCTTTAACCACTGAAAAATTATATTGCTACTACATATAACAACATATAGTAGTAAAGTGTTCCAAATATTTCTCAACTTGTCATAGATGACTAATGACTAATCTTTCTTTTGATAAATCTTCGCTTTACGCATTTTTTTGATTTCTTGCTTCGGTTTACTGAGTTTCTTTTTCAGACGTAGTTTACGATGGGAACTAATCCAATCACTAACACTGTGACTCATGGCACCAATCTCCAAGCCGATAAATAGTGCGATAGTTT
Source organism: Cyanobacteria bacterium P01_G01_bin.67 (assembly GCA_039179675.1). Classification (GTDB taxonomy): domain Bacteria; phylum Cyanobacteriota; class Cyanobacteriia; order Cyanobacteriales; family Xenococcaceae; genus Waterburya. The sequence goes on along the minus strand of JBCDEP010000159.1, from coordinate 6,556 downwards.
CATCAGGATATCGATTAATCAATAAATTTAGCTTGGTCTTTACAAAAATCTGCCAATTCCAAGGAAAACCAAATATCAACTGGGCGATCGCAACACCCAAAATACTAATCAAAGCAATGATCGATAATAAATATATTAGGCGGACGCAGGTACCAATAATCAGTCCATGAGAAAAGATTGACCTGTGTCGCATCACCTGACGGTAAGGCAGCCAAATGCTCCGAATAAGACCCCACCGTTTGTACTGAATGGAATGAATATCTAGATCTGGTCCAAACATCATGCCGCTAAATAAGTAGCCTCCAGAGAGAATCAAGGTTAATTCGCCGTTACGAGTCAGGCAATAAGTAATTCCCGCTATCCAAGGCAGCATCCAAAATGTAATGCGATCGTGTATCACTCCAGAAGGCATAATGATTAACTATCTTAAGCAGTATCTAATGTTGCTAAGATAAAAGACTTTTAGCCTAATGAACAGTGGGTAATTTATAGAATCAAGACAAATAGTCTGATACTTTGCTAATCTGACTAAAGTTAATTGTTCAAATTGATCAACGGGTAATTGGGTAATGTCATCTTCGGATTCTAGTAATAACTTAGAGTGGCTGCATCGAGGCACCAGCGAAATCTTTCCAGATCGTTCCGAATCAGCCGATCCGAATGAGAATCTTCGTCAACGGATTGTACAGTGCGATCGCCCCTTGCGCGTTAAGCTGGGTATAGATCCTACAGGTACCGACATTCATCTTGGTCATAGTATTCCTTTTCGTAAGTTAAGAGCTTTCCAAGATGCAGGACATACTGCGGTCGTTATTATCGGCGATTTTACGGCGCAAATTGGCGATCCTACAGGTAAGTCTGATGTACGTCGTCAGTTGACCCCAGAACAGGTCAAAGCCAATGCTCAAAGCTATTTAGATCAGCTAAAGCCCATCCTTGATTTTGAGACACCAGGACGGCTAGAAATCCGTTACAACTCTGAATGGCTTAGCAAATTGGATCTAGTGCAGATTCAAGAATTACTCGCAACCATGACTGTCGGGCAAATGCTGGCAAAAGAGGGGTTTGCTGAACGTTATGGACAGGAGAAACCAATTTTTCTTCATGAGTTTTTATACCCTCTGATGCAGGGTTATGACTCGGTAGCCATAGAGGCTGACGTGGAGTTAGGCGGTACCGATCAAAAGTTTAATATTGCCGTGGGAAGAGATCTGCAACGACATTTCAACAAGACTCCTCAGTTTGGCTTGCTCCTGCCAATTTTGATTGGTACTGATGGAGTTCAAAAAATGTCTAAGTCCTTAAATAATTATGTTGGACTCCAGGAAGATGCTTTATCAATGTACTCTAAATTAGAAAAAACCCCTGATCAATTACTACCTGATTATTTTGAATTGTTAACCGCGAAAGATTTGAGGGAATTACCTGAAAACCCCCGAGAATCTCAGAAATTATTGGCGCTCGAAATTGCTTCTCAGTTTCATGGATCAGAGGCGGCACTTCAGGCACAACAAACAGCAGAACAGATTGTGCTTCAGGGTAATACTACAGGAGGAGAGATTGCTGAATATTCTTTAGCCGAAGTTCAGTTTCCTGCTAAACTTTTTTATATTTTGGGTGCCAGTGGCTTGTGTAAAAGTAGCGGGGAAGGGAGAAGACAGATTCAAGGTGGTGCAGTTCGTTTAGACGGCGATCGCCAAACAGACGTTAACTTAGCTTTTAATTCTCCTGATGAATTAGCAGGAAAAGTGCTACAAGTAGGCAAGAAAAAGTTTATTCGCTTAGTTACCTAAATATCAAATAATATATTCATTCAGTGGTGAAGCTTAATTTGTTACCAATCTGGCGTTTGAGTATCCTGACGACGACTATTTTAGTTATTTGCTCTGGAGGTTTTTGGTCGCACCATCAGGCTTATGGTATAGAAAAATTATTCAGCAAAAGTGAAGCTGATAATCTGCTCCCAGAGCAGTTTTCTTGTCCCCATGATATTAATGAGTTAACTAGCCTAATGCTGGATGATTTACCAGCCTATACCAACCGCGTAATTCAACGGACTCAAGACATAAATCAAAAAGCAGGTATTGAAAATTATATTATTACTGCTAGCAAAGCAGAGTTTGAGCCATTAGGTTTACCCAGACTCCAGTACAGTGAAATAGACGATCAAGATCAACAGCAGGTTTTTTTTACTGTTTTAGAAAGACAATATATTAATGACAAGATTGTTGATATTCAAACTTACCACTGGCTATTTCTAACTCAGACAGCGAGTGGTTGGCGAACTATAATCATGTTTTCTCGTTTTGGTAATTCAGCAGCCAAGATGCCTCCCTCACCTCCCAGAGAAACTACTAACGGCATTATTGGGCGTGGAGTTCAATTGTGGTTGAGGGACTGTCGTGCTGGTACAGTCAAAGCATAATATGGATTTCGACTTTAGTTCTTGAGCAAAATATAAATCATTTCATGCTGGTTAGAACTACTATCAACTCGATCAGCTATGGTCAAATTTAGCTTTAGTTTGGCGATCGCTGTTGTAATGAATTCATCGCAGGTTTTTTGATTCCAAACATGAACGTGAATACTACGTTTTCGGTGCTTTTGACGGATGCTGAGGCGTTTAAACCAATTATGGTAATCATCATATAGCTTCTTTTTCCGCGTAGAATCTTCAATATGATCTTTGGTTATGTTTAAAATAAAATCTTCTAGGTGATTTCTACTGAGTCTCGTGGTGTTTTGTAAATATTCTTGGTATAGATGATTCCAAGTTGTCAGTTCGCGATCTCGGTCAAAAGTATATTCTTTATCAGGTAAAGCCAAATAAAGATAGCTACCCGTTTTCATTACCGAACTTAAATTATTGAGAAACCTTAAAGGATTAACCAAGTGTTCAATAACGTGATTAGCAATAAAAAAATCAAATTTGTAGTCTATTAAGGCTTGTAAATTGTCCCTATCTAAGTCCAGAAAAATATCTGTTTCTACCACCGATTGCTGAATTTTCTGAAGCTCTTTAAAGTTTTCCAGTAATTTTTGTTTACTATATTTATCGGCATAAGCTACTTCAGCCTGTTGGGGATTAACAGTTAACGGATTATGTAAAGCTCCAAACTCTAAGCCTTTCCCTGTCAAGTATTCATTGGCTAGTTTAACCCTGTAATCCATAATTTAATGCCAAGTTAATCTATAAAAGCAAATTAGCGAAAAAGTGCTAAATTATTGGTAGTATAAACTCCAAAACAAACGCTACAAGATAGATATCCCTAAATCCCTATTTTCCTAAGTACTTAAACAAAAGATATACAACGCCTAATGTGGATTAGCTTTGTTCTAATCTGCTTGTTTTTAGCTCTTAGCTTTTAAGAACTACTTACAAAACACTAAGCTATGATGATTGAACAAATACAGTTATTCTCTTGTAACCCTAAAAAGCAGTCTTTTCCATGTAAAAGGTAATTTAAAAAAGCAAATTTTAATTCACATCAGACGTACATAGCAAATATCAAAGTATTTCATACAATTTAGACCTATTACAAATAATTTTGACGCAAATAACATTCTAGAGCTAAATCCTAAAAGCGAGAATTTGTCTATTCATCAACGCTAGAGTTGCTCTTTTGCTTCTGCCAATAATTAACTTTCCAGAGCGTCCCTGAAACCAAATTAGTAACGATATGTGCTACCACAGGAACTACCAAATTACCTGTAATTAAAGCGCAATATCCCAAAGCAAAGCCGACGATCGCTGCCCAAACTACGTAGGGCCATTGTCCATTGCCGCTAAGATGTAAGACGCCAAACAGAATGCTGGAGATGAACACCGCTGCCAGGTTTAATCCCAATGCAGGCAACATTACTCCTCGAAAGAGTAACTCTTCACTCAAGCCAGGAAGCAGTCCGAGCCAGATCAAGTCTGTCCACATCAAGGGCTTAATCACTAATTCTAGGTATACATCCGCACTACGACGATATGCAGGCCAGAGACGGTAAATGATGCCGCTAGTGAGGGTGATTCCCCCTGCTAGTCCGAGACTCCACAAGAAAGCCTGGAGGTTAAAGTGAGTTGATAAGAGTTGAACTGCTCCTAGCTTTTGCCAGATTTTGGCGATCGCCAGCAATAAAATTGCGGTAATCCCCATAAAGATTAAAATTTGGTTTCGGCTTAGAGGTTCAAGTTCGGGATTGTTAGGATTTGCCACTGGTTTTACAAGCAACGAAGAGAAGATAGAGAAGGATCAAATGCGCGAAAATCAACTCCAGCACGATTGGCTGCCAGAACACCCAAAGCTTCTAAATAGGAATTTACCTGGGTTACTTTGATGCCCAAAGGTTCTGGGGGAACTTGAATCTGGGTTGAATTGTTAGTTACCGCAATAATTTGGGTTTGGGAGTTACTAAAGCTTAGAGTAGCACTGCCGCCACAGGCACTATAGGGAATGATCGCGACATCTACTGACTCTGACCAAATAGTATCAGCTGAACTAGATTTTGTCGTCACAAACTGCGGCGCTCGACTCAAGCCGACCAGCACACAGGGTAAAAAAGTATAGCCTAGTTCTTCTGCCGCAGCACGGGGGGATAAATTGGGATCAACCGCTAAAGGCTGTAATGCGGGAGCATGGGCGGCAGGAACCTGAAATTCGCGGACAATCAGGTGAGAAATAATTGCTTCTGCTCCTGCTAAATGGTCTACCCCTGAGCCTTGACGGTAGTTTTGCAGTGACTCACTCTCATGATCATCAGGAAAACGTGCCACTACGGCGATCGCTTCTGCGCCGCCAACATCAATGAGCTTCTGTGCCCCTCTCAGTAAACTGCCAGGATTGCCAATAGTGCCCCAACTTGCTCCCGAATCGGCAGTGCGTAATTCCACCTCTAAAGGAGCATCTGTGACCACATAATCAGTTAAATTTAGCCCCAGAGTTGCTCTAGCAGCATCCGCCGCTTGAATCTGTCGCAGGCGTAATTCTGCTTCAATTCCCCGATCTAGCAATAAACCTACTTTGTTTTGACGAACAGGTCGTAATCCCCATTCCTGGGCAGCGAAGCGATCAAGTCCATAACCTTCTACATAGTAAGTATTATCTAATGACCAATATAGCTGTGCGCCATTTAATACATTGGGATGGGTAATCAAGCGATCGCATGAACCAGCGATCGCTCTAGCTACGGGTAGGGCATCTCCCGCATAACCACCGATAGCGGCACCCACCCCCGTGGGCACAATAAGGACAACTGTAAAAGGCGACATAAAAATTTTTAGTCTAAAACTAAAATTTAGTGAGCGTAAGCGCGAAGTCAATTCGCGCTGATGACCGCCCAGTGATTTCACTTTTCTCTAGTGACAATTGCTTCTACTGTGGCAGTTTCTTGTTCTTGATCTATTTCTGTAACTGCCCATCTCAGAGGAGTTCCCTCTTGTGCTAACTGTGATTCAATTGCTTGACTCAATTTTAGCGGCGTTTGCTGGAGGTCAATTTCAGCGGTAATAAAGTGGGTTGTCATTGCTTTTATTTAGGATTGCTATTAATACGTATTTTCTAATCTAGGATGTCATGATTATAAATTTCAAAGCAATAGTTAATATTTTTTGACTATTTATTATCAGTTTTATATTTTGTTCAATATTTTACATCTGAGAAACATTATTTTAGTATTTTTGTATTATTAGAATTCATAGATTTGATCATATTTTATCTACTCAAAAACTGCGAATCCGATTAGCAGTCTCATACTAACTCTGATGGCTCAGGTTTGCTTTCTTAGGCGCTCAAAGAAGCTTCTTGGAGGTTCTCTATCAACTTAAGTGCCAGAAATGTCCAACATGTTCTGTTCCAAGATTTAGAATAATTTTTCTCAAATCAGGTTGAACTGTTGAGTATCTAAAGTTCCCAACTATTTTCCCTATTATTATGAAATTTCTAAAATTATTTTTAACATTCCTAACATTAGCCGATATTTTAATCTTTCCTATTGCAACTTTATCCCAGTCCTCTCATAAAAAGCAGGAGCAGCTTCAAGTCAATTTAACTGAGTCATCTGCCGAGTCAGAAACTGAATGCGAGGGACGCTGTAGTTTACGCAGCTTGTCCAATCGCGTTATTGTATCCAATGAAGATTCAGCAACAGAACCAGCAGAATCAAAATCGGTAACCGAGGATCGAAGACCAGAAAATTCTGTCCCAAAGGAAGAAGATCCCAATTCTCAAAATAATTTAGACGAAGAGGAAAACCCCGAATCAGCAAGTGAATCCAATTCTGAGATGGAAGCAGGGGTGGATGATCAGGATGAGGCAGACAAAACCACTCTAGAGGAAATTGCTCGGCTAGAAAAATTAGCCCTGGCAGACCAACTTTATCTAGCAGGAGACAAAACGGCTGCGGTTAAACTATATCGTGAAGCCAAAGAGGTCTGGTCAAGAGAGCAAACTAAAACTACCGAAAACCCAAAATTGGTAGTAACTATTACCAATCCGAGTCAGCTGAGTCCTGCGGGAAAAGTATTTTGGCGTAACTATCAACAAGGAAAACAACAACAGTTTGAAAGTAA
>JBCDEP010000213.1:0-8992 GCA_039179675.1 Cyanobacteria bacterium P01_G01_bin.67 | reverse complement strand
TGTTTATTTATATATTATGCGTTTACTCCACATTATACAAAAGAAGAATGTAAGCAAATTAAATCTAATCTCAATCAATTACGAATTGGCATGACTAAAATCGAAGTCATATCTTTAATTAGAAAAGAGAGTAAGGATAAAGTATACCCCTATTCAGGGCTTTTTCCAGAACACAAAACTCAATGGGAAATATTGATGTTATGTGTTGATTCAGATAGTTGTATTTATGTTAAAACTTTGGAAAGAGAACAGTGTAGAGAGTGGCACATGATTGCTTTCGATGCACAAACTGGAAAAGTGGTAAAAATCTTTTCTGACGATCCAGAAAGGATTGGGTTTATTTAGTTATTGATATCTTATTTTTGTAATATTAAAGTTTGCAAGCTGCTGCAAAATTTATTAATTATTAATCATCCATTTAGGGGAAGTAAGTAGAAATAAAGTGCTGCGAGCAATTGGGGTGCCGATCGCAGGAAGTTCCAAACCGATCACCCCTGCTTTTTTAACTACGATCTGATTCCTGATACTGCCTCCAAGTAACAATTCCGTCCAGTTACCTAGATCTGGTTGATGTCCCACCAAAGCTAGTTTACTGCCGTGATGTTCTAATCGATACTGTTGTAGCCACTCTAGCCAAGATGCGATCGCTCCTCCAGGTTTGAGAGGTTCAAATATCTCTGTGGTTTCAGCTAAACCCGCCTGTTGCAGAATTTCCGCTGTTTGAGTGGCTCTAACCAAAGGACTGGAGAGAATTCGCTCGAATCTGAGTCCAGTAGTTAGCAAATATTGAGCTACCTTAGAAGTTTTCTCCCGCCCTTTCTTGACTAAGGGACGTTGATCATCATCAGCATATGTTCCTCTTTCCGCTGCTATTCCATGCCGAATTAAATATACTTCCATAATTTATTGCAGGAAATACTAGATATACCTATCTCAAACATAGCTCATGGTTGCTCAATCTCATTTAACAACAATTTGCACTTGTCTTGGTAACTTTGAGAATCAATGGCTCAAGCCATACTTTCTTTTGCTCGCCAAGCAAATTTTAGACTAAGTAAAGCCTAAGGCATCACCAGCCTCAAAGTTAGAGTTGTCCTTAAAATGTGCTCAAAGCCATAAGATAAGGTCTATAAACCTGTTAACAAAAGGCATAGCTCCTCAAATTGTCATTAATAACTAATTAGTAATTTCTAACAACTAATAACTTCGAGCAGTATTATTATCAATTTCAGACATTAAATCACCAACGTCATAACGACTAATCAGTAGCAATAACATTATCTTCAGGTTCCACTAATCGCATTAGTTTTTGCTTGATCTGCTTATCAAATACTTCCCATTTAAGCTTGGTATATTCTGAATTATCATTAAAGCCGTTTAAAAAGCCCACAGGAATCTCAAAGCCTCCAGCCATATAGCGTCCACCGCCGAAAAATCTTCCTTGAGCATCTTTACCCAGGGTTTCTTTGATAAATTCGTCAGGATCTAAAGTTAGCTTTGTTGTCCGAAGTGAACCGATAACTAATTCGTTGTCATCATCTTCATTGTGAACAATGCCATAGACCACGGCAGTATGAATATCTTCCTCTGTAACCAAAAAATCCGCCGCTTGAGGAATCGCATCCCGATCATCGTAACGGAGATAGCCCACTCCAGAAATTGAGAAATTCTTTTTTATATTACGATTTCTTAAGGCTCTTTCAATGACGTTCATAACTCGACGCGATCGCGCAGACTGCAACACTGCATTTAGTAGCTGAGAATCGTAAAAACGACTCAAATAAGCCGCCGCAATGAAATCTTCTTCCTTAGCTTGCATCAAGCGATTTGTATCAGAGCGTAGACCATGCATTAGAGCGGTGGCGCACTTGACATGAGTCTCGTTACTAGAATCGAACTCTAGCATTCCTGACTGAATATACTGGGTCAAAATTGTGGCAGTAGCTCTAGTTTGCGGACGCAGATCGATAAATTCCGCGTCTAATTCACCCTGTTTACTATGATGGTCGATCGCCACAATCAGGGGAATACCTGCTTGTTTGACTACAGAATACAGCTGGCTGTTTGTACCTTGACTATCAACTAGAACGCAACCTTGATAGATAGATAAATCTTGCTTTTGAAAGTCAGTAGGGACGTATCTCTTGGCAGGTAAAGCAGTTAGTCTGACTAGGGTGATATTTTCCTGATGAGAGAGTGTACCACCATAGACAATATCACAGCTGATGTCATAATTAGCCGCAATTAGTTGGTATGCCCAGGCACTTGATAAGGCATCAGGATCGGGAAAATCCTGAATCACAACAATCTGTTTCGAGCCGCGATGACGTTCTAGAATTTCACCCAGTTGATGAACGATCTTGACCAAATCATTGTTTTTGGGAATTTCGGAAACAAACTTATGTTCAGTGGTTACTAACTGCTGCTTGGAGGTAGCTTTTTTATTTGCCAGACGACGTTCTAAAGAAGTGTTAAGGTTTGATGACATACGCGCTTATGTTGAGGGTAATTAAATAAATTACCGAATAATAGAGAAGTAAGTATATTGATTTTTATTTAGAGCCTTGAGTTTATCATCAACCACTTGTTTTCTGTAACTATTTAGAGGAAATTAAATACCAATGACATATTTTTTCCACTCTTGATTAGAATTACCCTGAGTGTACTTGACCAGTTCAAAATGTAAGCTACTATAGGGGCGTCGAGGTTTAGTTTGGAGGATCATCTCCGCTTCTTTGGGAGTTCTATTGCCTTTTTTTACATTGCACCTAACGCAGGCGGCTACTAAGTTTTCCCAAGTATCACCTCCTCCACGCGATCGCGGCACAACATGGTCAATAGTAAGTTGATCTCCTTTGGCTTTACAATATTGACAGGTGTTGGAATCTCGCTCTAAAACATTACGGCGCGTTAAGGGAATTTCTTTGTAGGGAACCCTAACATAATACCTAAGACGAATTACCGTCGGTAGCGGAAACCCACTATAAATAAATTCGCCTCTGTGTTCAAGCTGTTCTGCTTTACCTTTGATCAGCAACACCACTGCTCTGCGCCAGCTGGTGATATTAAGGGGTTCATAGGAAGCATTCAATACTAAAACCTTACCCATAATAAAGACTTATAATATTTAACTGGAATAGTAACACAGGGGAACTAATTGATGTAATTTATTAATCAATTAGTGGTTGATACTTATAAAATAGGCGTGAATATTAATTAGTTCTGGTACCTGCTTGCCCTTGACTTTATCGATATCTCTCATAATATTAGCTAAGTCAGAGCATAAATTGATAGATATGGTAGGTTGGCAACAGCAGCAACGGAAATCGAATTTAGACCAGAATCAAGATGCGTTGGCTCTTCTGGTAAATCGCCAACGTGCTTGGGTGGAAATCGACTTAACAGCACTGGCACATAATGTACATGCTCTCAAAACCTGGCTGTCTCCCCAAACCCAATTAATGGCGGTAGTGAAAGCTGATGCCTATGGTCATGGTGCCGTTAAGGTAGCGCAAACTGCTTTAGCTCATGGTGCAGACTCCTTGGCGATCGCCACACTGGCAGAAGGAGTTGAACTGCGTCAGGCAGGAATCACTGCGCCTATGCTAATTTTAGGTGCGATTAATGCTCTTGAAGATATGAAAGCGGTTGCCGCCTGGGATTTAGAACCAACAATCTGTAATTCAGCCCAAGCAGAAGCCTTTGATACTACCTTGGCTACAGTGGGTAAATCTCTGGCTGTCCATCTCAAATTAGACACAGGAATGTCTCGTTTGGGAACCAATTGGCAGGATGCAGTTGCTTTTGCCCAGTTAGTTACCAATCTGCCAAATCTCAAGCTCAAAAGTGTTTATTCCCATTTTTCCACGGCGGATGAAAGAGATCGCACCTTTATGGATGTGCAGCATCAACGCTTTACTCATGCCCTTGCCCAATTAAAAGCCCAGGGAATTGTGCCTCCGCAAATTCATTTAGCTAACTCTGCCGCTACTTTAGGCGATCGCAAGACTCATTACGATCTTGTACGAGTAGGACTAGCACTTTATGGTTTATACCCTGCAACTCAGCTAGCTCAAACAGTCAGTCTTCAGCCTGTATTACAGGTCAAAGCAAAAATTACTCAGGTAAAAACTATTTCTCCAGGAGAAGGTGTGAGTTATGGTCGTCGGTTTATTGCACCCCAGGAAACAAAAATCGCAGTAGTGGGTATTGGCTATGCTGATGGTGTTCCTCGCAATCTTTCCAACCAGATTCAAGCGATCGTTAAAGGAGAGTTAGTAACTCAAATTGGCTCCATTACGATGGATCAGTTGATGCTGAACGTCAATAATGTTCCCCATGTACAACCAGGAGAAGTAGTTACTTTGATTGGTCAACAAAATAACCTAAAAATTACTGCTGATGATTGGGCACAAAAGCTTGAAACTATATCCTGGGAAATTCTTTGTGGCTTTAAACATCGGTTGCCAAGGATCTTTAACTAACTTGTGAAAGAAAGCATAGGTTTACTAAGAGTAAGAGGAATTATCCCTTTAGGTGGTTATTGATATTCATTAACTTTATCGTCTAGGTGAATTACTCCACCAGATACAATCTTCGCTCGTAAACCACCTCTATGCATTAGCTTAGGAACGATTTCCTCTCCGATCAAGCTTTCTAAGTGCTTGCATGGCTCACAAAGCCTTATTCCTTGAAGAGTAGTATCTCCGACGAAAAAACATTTATTCACAAGTTCATTCAGACGAACGCCTTCAGTTACAACATTCCTTCTCAAATCACCTAAGTCAAGGTTCAACCCAGTAGATTTATTTAATCGTTCTATTTCTTCTATCTCTACTAGAGTAATTTCTTTATCAGGAAGATTAGCTAATTTTTTTGAGAATGTTCCTAACCCAGAATAGTAACGATCTCCAACTATTCCTTGACCGCTCTCCAGTTCGGCTTCTTGCACAGAAATCATCGGGTTCATTGACAGAGGAGCTATAAATATGCCAACAATTTTTCCCAACATAATTTTATTTGATCATTTATTAAAGTTTAGCTATTAATCTAACGGTTAATAGAATTAAAATTACGAAACTTCTTTATTGTTCAATCAATAACTCAGCAGATTCTTGATCTAAGGCTTGAGAAAACAAAAATCCCTGACCAAGTTCGCAATTGAGAGTTTGTAGAACTTTAAGCTGTTTGAGATTTTCAATTCCTTCAGCAACAATGCTGATTTTCAAAGTTCTCGACAGGGTAATAATCATCTTGACAATTTCAAAATTTTCACGGTCATCCAACATTCCTTGAACAAACGAGCGATCAATTTTGAGCATATTAATGGGAAAGCGTTTGAGATATTGCAGGGATGAGTAGCCAGTACCAAAATCATCGATATTCAACCTAATTCCTCTGTCCCTAATTTGCTTAAATAAATTGATCGTCTCTGGCTGATAATCCATTAAGGTGGTTTCTGTAATTTCTAAATGTAAGGAATGACCACCAAACCCAGTTTTTGCCAAGATATGATCGAGGTTCGTTAAAAAGTTCGGATCTTTCATTTGTTGGCTAGCGATGTTGACACTCATTTTTAGGTCAACTGTATGGGGATATTTACTTTGCCAGAGATACATTTGCTGACAAGCCTCTTGTAAGACCCATTCCCCGATCGCAATAATCAATCCTGTTTCTTCCGCTATCTGAATAAACTTTTCAGGATAAACTAAACCTTTTTGGGGATGTTGCCAGCGTAGCAGTGCTTCAAAGCCATAAAGCTGGTCTGTCTTGAGGGAGATAATAGGCTGATAATGGAGTACTAGCTGATTCTCAATAATTGCAGTACGTAGGTCATTTTCCGTTTCTAAAAGTTCTTTGGTTCCCACGTATATTTTTGAGTCGTATACTTCATGTCGGGCTTTACCTAAAGATTTTGCTCGATACATTGCCAGATCCGCATCCCGTAATATATCGGCAATGTCTTGATACTTATAATCCGCCTTAACAATACCAATGCTGGCACTAGTAAAGACATTATGACCTTGTAAAGAAAAAGGTTCCGCCAACTGCTGATTGATGTTTGCGGCGATCGCATTAGCGACATCAATGGTATCAATTTGGTGCAGTAGAATCGTAAACTCATCACCTCCCAAACGCGCCACAAAATCTTCTGACCGACAGCAGTTGGTTAAAATCTGAGCCACGGTGATTAATAGTTCATCTCCAATTTGATGACCGAGACTATCATTGACAATTTTAAAGCGATCTAGATCAATAAATAAGACGGCAAATAAATAATCAGGGTCACGATAGCTTTGCTCAAGAGCCTGTTCTGTCCGCTCAATAAAAGCAGCTCGGTTTGGCAAATTAGTTAAGGAATCATGCTTAGCTTCATAGCTTAATTCAGCTTCAATTTTTTTCCGCTTTGTAATATCACTGATAATACCGTCGCGACGATCAGCAATGCCATCATTAGTATAAATTAAGCGACTACGTTCCCATACCCAACGAATTTCACCACTGGGTTGAATAATTCTATATTCCAGGTCATTACTCTGCTCCCGTGAACCTGATAAAGCAGCTATGACGTGATCGCGATCATCAGGATGAACCGACTCTAGACGGAGACGGGGATTTTCAAGTAATTCAGCGACAGAACGACCATAAACTTCTTGCGCTGCTGGATTGAGGAATAAGAGCTGGTTAGTTTGCACATCAGCCGACCACACCACTTCTTCTAAGGAATTGAGGATACTTTCTAGCTTTTCCTCACTTTCACGGAGTAATTTAGTAACCTCATTACGTTCCTTGACTTCATAGATCAATTCTTTATTTGCTGTTTCCAGTTGTGCTGTTCGCTCTTGAATTCGCTGTTCCAGCTCAGTATTAAACTTGAGAATCTTTTTTCGCGCCGCTTGAAGTTGTAATTGATTTCTAATCCTTAGCAGGACTTCATCAAGCTGAAAAGGTTTGTTGATATAGTCAACACCACCAGCGCTCAAAGCCTTAACTCGATCCGCGGAATTATTGCTCGCACTCAAAAAGATAATCGGGATATTTTGGGTTATTTGATTAGCTTTAAGTTGTTCACAAACCTGGTACCCGTTGAGGTCGGGCATCACCACATCCAATAAAATTAAATCGGGGATTACCGTATTAGCAACCATCAGCGCCATCTTGCCGTTGACCACCCCTTTCACTTCATATCCTTGATTGCCCAAAGCATCAGCCAGTAGATGAAGATTTTCGGGCTTATCATCTACCACCAGTATTTTCGCTTGAGACATCTCCAAAGGAATTACTTTCATTGACTAGAAGATTGAGCTAGGTCGATTATTTTGTCACAACGAAACTGTTCTGCCAAGTTTTCTAGTCCTTTTGCCAAGGATTCATACTCATCAGGTATTTCCAGTATTAGTTTAAAGATTTCTTGGTTATCTACTTGAGCTGCGGCTTCATATAATTGCGATCGCCATTGCTGAGGCATAACTAACAAACTGTCACTAGTTAATTCCTCTAACAACACTTTTGCTTGATCTGGAGCATCAACTTCTTCTTCGTAAAGATACTCAATTTCCAGATATTGACCAATTTTAGTTAGTAATTCAGCTTCTTGAAATGGCTTTCGCATAAAGTCATCACATCCTGCCGATAAAATTACGACCCGTTCTTCTTCAAAGGCACTGGCGGTTAAAGCAATAATAATCGTCTCTTGATCCTTAGCTTCAGCTTTTATTTGTTTGGTCGCCTCATAGCCATCAATTACGGGCATTCTCATATCCATAAGTATCAGATCGGGTTGCCATTCTCTCCACAGTGCGATCGCTTCTTGTCCATCTCCAGCCTCTTTGACCACAAACCCAATTTCTGTCAATAACTTATTGAGCAATAAACGACTCGCTGCTACATCATCTACAGCTAAAATACGATATTGACGTTGCTCGGGAGCCAAACCAATAATTTTTCGTTGCTCGGGAACGATTTGACTGACTGACTCTAAAATTGATGTCGGCTCGTTCCGCAGTAGAATATTAAAGAAGAAACAGCTTCCCAGTCCGACAGTACTTTGCGCCTTTAGTTCTCCACCCATCAGTTCGACAAATTTGTAACAAATCGATAAACCCAACCCTGTTCCCTCATTCGAGACACGACCGATTTTAGTTTGCTCAAATGGAGTAAATAACTGTGCCATTTCCTCGGGTTCAATACCAGGACCCGTATCTTCGACTGAGAAAAATAAAGAGTAGGTGTCAGAAAACAGAAAATCAATCCTATCTTGAGCTAGCTGATTACTCTCTTCCCAGCGCACCTTAAGGGTAATTGAACCTTGCTCTGTAAATTTGAGGGCATTGCCTAAGAGATTGATAATTATTTGACGCAGTTTTCCTTCATCGGTATAAATCACTTGAGGAACATCTTGCGGGATGTCAAACAGCAGCTTTAAATTTTTAGCGGCTGCTTTTAAATGCAGCATCTCTTCAATACTTTTGAGCATCAAATATAAATCAAATCGGCTTTCATTCAGCGTTATTTGACCTACTTCGATTTTTGACATTTCGAGAATGTCGTTAATCAACCTTAGTAAATGTTCTCCGCTACGATTAATAATTTTGAGATTTTCTTGTTGTTCCTTCCCAATGGAAGCATCTCGGGTCATCAACTGAGTAAAGCCCAAAATAGCATTGAGAGGAGTGCGGAGTTCATGACTCATGTTTGCCAAAAATCGACTTTTTGCCTGATTGGCATTTTGCGCCTGTGCCAGTGCAGCTTCGGTATTATGAATACTTTCTTCTAGTTGTGCCGTTCTTTCTTCGACTTTGGTTTCTAGTTCTTTGGTAAAACTTTCGAGAATTTTTACAATATTACGATTAGTTCGTGCCAGATTACTAATTATTTTATAAGCAACAAATACAATAATCAGTAAACAAAATAAGCTACTAACTAATCTATAATTATTAATTTTTTGTAATTGCCTATGATATTGATTAAGATATTCTGTTTCAATTTCACG
>JBCDEP010000221.1:0-7877 GCA_039179675.1 Cyanobacteria bacterium P01_G01_bin.67 | reverse complement strand
TTCCAACCAGGCTCAAATCGAGCGCAAAAATCATCAACAGAACAAAACAATTCTTCTAAACTAAACATAGGGCAGGTTTTCTGAATTTGTCGTTATTTTCAGCTTACTACCTGTCCCTTTTCTTATCCCGAACTCACGTTAATATATAGCCGAGTTTGTTTGAGAAAGTATGCCTCATTCTCCGCAATGAATTGACTGAGAGTGAGTACTTTGTCTTTGATGGTGGTTAAATTTTGCCCTTTAATTTCATCTGTTATCCGCAGAATATCCTGCTCAGTTATTTCAGAGATTAACTGGGTGAATAACTCTTCCTTACTGGAAAAATAGTGATACAAAGTTCCTGTAGACACGCTAATTTCTTTCGCCACCTGCCGCATAGTCAACGAGCCATATCCTCTTTGGGCAAACAGATCGAAACATTTTGTCAGTAGTTCTTTACGATCGCGATCGCGATCATCAATTTTAGGCATAAATTAAACGATATTGTATTCTGGTTTTATTATGACTAACGTTTGTTATAAAAAGAGTCGCCACTGCAATTTAATAATCTGTTGAAATATACCAATGCTCGAGGCAATTAGAACGATAATCCAGAATGTGATCGCGCAGAATTTAGCCTCTTCTGAGGCTATCATTGTTAACCCAACTACAGTAATAGATTGAGCTTGGGGTCAAGAATTTCTCAACCCCCATGATTTTCAGCTCATCGTATATCAAAGTATGACTAAGTAGTAATGAAAAAAACAAAAAACTTGATTACGCCATATTATGGGGACAATAGCCTAATCGGTCTACAATTTGATCACGGAAAATTTCAATTTCTTCAGTAACTGGTTTGCCGTGAGCTACTATAACCACTTGATAACGATTCATGACGCTGGTGGGAGATTCTCCTTGCTCCAAACTGGTTAAAGCATTGATAATTTTAGTTGATGGTTGAGAAGGAACCCCCATTTCTGTAAAAAAAGCCTGAAGATTTTTAGCTGATTGGATAGGAATACAATTTTTCAGACAAATTTTAACCATCCAGCAATCAATTAGATTGATCACTGCCACCGAATCTAAATATGATTGACATTTATTGCGTAAATGCTCAACAACTCGGAGAGTAGAGCTAGCGTTAGGAAAAGAGTAGATATATTCTTTATAAGGTTTCATTATTCTCGACTAAGATACTTCTAACCAATCAAAAACTTGAGCCAACTGTTGGGTATTCAATAGTCCATATTGCCAGAGAACTATAGGTAATATATGAGGTTGCAAATCTTGTTCTTTCTGAGCTAATGATATTGCATCAGCAGAAATCTTTAATTCTGAGTGTAGAAAGTCAATTAAGGAATCTAACATGGGGAATACGATCAAACTAGTTGGGAGAATCAAGCTGCATCTATTAACAGAATCTAAACTAGCAATTTGAGAATCTTGTGAGGAAAATTATTAAAGTCATAAAGTTCTAGCAGTTGAAGGGGGTAATTTAGTACTCTAGTACTGTACTTTATGCTAGCAAGATCATTTTTGAGAGAAATTTTAATTGACTAGTTGTATTTATGTTGTTAAATACATTTTAAGAAAAAGATCACAGTATAATCACATTTGGCGGATAAAATTCGACAATCTGTAACATCTAAAGAAATGAAGGCTAAACGTATTTTATTTATTGATGACGAAGATGACATCAAAACCTTAGCTCAGTTTTGTCTGGAGTCAGAAGCAGGCTGGGAAATGATGGGTGCATCTGGTGGCATCGAAGGTTTGGCGATCGCGGAAACAGAACAACCTGACGCCATTTTGTTAGATGCGATGATGCCTGAAATAGATGGACTACAGACATTGGCTAAGTTACAGCTTAACCCCAAGACAAAACATATTCCGACAATTTTTATTACCGCCAAAGCACAGGCAAGAGATCGCCGTCGTTTTTATAATGCAGGAGCAAAAGGTGTGATCAATAAACCCTTCGATTCTCTGACTTTAGCTAGCCAAATTTCAGGTTTTTTAGGTTGGTAATAGCATTGACGTAAGATTAAACTTTTTGAGCTTTTTTTTGAGATTTTGAGGTTTTCTCTCAGTTCCTCACAGATTCTTCAAAATTAAAAACTATGATTTGAGGTAGATAGGATCAAGAGAAAGCTCATGCCATCACATTGTCAAGAATTACCAAATTAACATCTAAGATGGGTGGGTTATGTTCCTGATTCAACCACGCTAAAGCTGTTTTGACGCAACCGTAAATTTTGTTCTTTGATCTACCTAAAAGACGATTAAATGCTTCTCTCTAACAAAAAGTGCCGCAGCTACTGAAGAGAATCTTTCCCCGTCATAACTGACAAAATAATTAGTTTCAAAGATAACTAGCAGTAATCTAGTCTGGTGCAAGAGCAAAATTTCTCAAGTCTCATATTTTCTTTAAAAACTTGGTTTATATATCATGGATACTTTATTTATCTGCCCTTGTTGTTCCTCTCCCCTACTGCACCATGTCAGTAATCATGGAGAATATTGGTTTTGCCGTCATTGTTGGCAAGAAATGCCAGATTTAGAGCTTAAACAAGAGAAAAGAGTCCCCAGACCTCAGAAACAAAGCTTGGAAAGAGAATTTATCAACTTTAACCAATCCTTGTTAATTGGTTAAAGCTAATATTTTAGAGAGCAATTTAATTGATCTCCCATGACTCAGAATGATGCATTAATTACTCAGATGCAACAGCCAGATTTTTATCCTCATGCTGTAGTAGAAAAAATCGAGCTGATTCAAACTCATGCCTCTTATGTTTTTTTGACAGGAAAATATACCTATAAGGTTAAGAAAGAGGTGAAATTTAAGTTTCTTGATTATTCAACCCTAGCCCAAAGAAAGCATTTTTTAGGGCTGGAATTGGAGCTTAATCAGCAAATTGCACCTGATTTATATTTAGAAGTTATTCCCATCAGTAACTGCGATCGCCAATACCGCTTGGGGAACTCCGAACGGGTTGTGGAATATACATTGAAGATGCATCAATTTCCCCAAGAAAATTTGTTTAGCAATCTCTTAGCAGCAGGTAAGCTATCAGGCGATCGCGTGAGGGAATTAGGTACAATTGTCGCTCAATTTCATCGCCATGCGGCAAGTAACGATTATATTAATAGCTTTGGCACCGTTGCTAAAATTAAAGCTGCTTTTGAGGAAAACTATCAAGAATCTTACAAATATATTGGTGTGGTTCAGACCCCAGAACAGTTTGAATTCACCAGAAATTATACATCTTCTTTTTTTGTTCAGAAAGCAGACTTATTCCCCGCCAGAATTAAAGCAGGCAAAATTCGAGCATGCCACGGTGACTTACACCTGAATAATATTTGCTGGTGGCGCCATAAAATTCAACTATTTGATCGCATCGAGTTTAATAAATCTTTTCGTTTTGTTGACACCATGTATGATGTGGCATTCATCGTTATGGATTTGGAAGCTAAACAGAAACCAGAATTAGCAAATGACTTTCTCAATAGTTATCTCGAATATTCAGATGACTGGACAGGATTACTCGTATTACCCCTCTACCTTAGCAGACAGGCTTACGTGAGAGCAAAAGTAAATTCGTTTTTGCTTGACGATCCACAAGTACCAGCCGTTGATCAACAACAAGCAAGAATTAATGCCCGCAGTTATTATCGCCAAGCTTATCAATATTGTCAGAAACAATCAGGAAGTTTAATCCTGATGTCAGGTCTATCAGGTTCGGGTAAAAGTACTGTAGCTAAATTCATTGCCAGAAACATTGGTGCTATTCAAATTCGTTCTGACGCTGTACGTAAACATCTAGCAGGCGTATCCCTCAATGCGTCGGTCACAGATATTTATACTCAGGAGATGACGCAAAAAACTTACAATCGGTTATTGGAATTGGGTATAAGGTTAGCTACAGCGGGCTACAAAGTAATTTTAGATGCCAAATACGATCGCTTGAACCAACGCCAATCTGCTATTAATCAAGCTCAGGCAAACAATATTCCCCTCAAAATCGTTCACTGTACCGCACCAATAGCGATCTTGCGCGATCGCTTAAACCGACGTCAACATGACATTTCTGATGCTACCGCCGATTTAGTCGCAACTCAACAGGCAAATGTAGAGGACTTTACCGCTGCCGAACAAGCCTTAATTACTACGGTGGATACTTCCCAGACAGATTGGCAAACAAGTTTAAATCAAATTCTTTAATTATTGCTAATGTAAGGTTCACGCACTACGCTACCTCACTAGTAACAGTATGCTTCAGTAGATATAACTTCCTCATTTAACTACATGGGGAAAAAATATTTTATGACTCAAGTACAGACATAGCATGCTATGTCTGTACTTGACTTGATCAAGCCGATGTATTAGATTCGTGCCAGATATATAATATTATTTCTTAGTTTTTAAGATTAAGTTGGCAAATTATGCAACGTCGATCATTTCTCAATTGGGCTGGCATTGGTTTGTTGGCAAGCTACTTTTCCGTTGCCTTAGCAGCCTGTTCGCAAACTAGCACCGATACTAATAGTCAGGAAGCAAGTATTTCTGATGCTGATGGAGAATTCGTTTCTCTGGGAACTGAAGCCGAACTTCAGTCAGCAGGTTATCTTCTAAATGAAGAGTCCAAAATTATAGTGGTGCGAGATCGTGAAGCACAGCTGTTTGCCTTGAATCCTACCTGCACCCATCAAGGATGTATTGTAGACTGGTCAAGGGAGTCAAATACTTTAGTATGTCCCTGTCATAATGCCCAATATGCGCCAGATGGAGAGGTTTTAGCCAAACCTGCCCCTGAATCTTTACCCGTTTACGAAGTTAAATCCGAAAATGGCGAAATTTTAGTTAAAGTAGCTTAGCTCAACCTCAAGATCGTATAGGCTAGATAGCAATAATTAATTAACTAATTTAATAATGACGTTATTTGCCCCAGATGTAGTTCTGCAAAAGATTAAAGAGGGAGTTGAATTTAATCAGGCAGAACTAAGCCGACTGAAGTTAGACTCTGTCAATGTTAATGAAGCCAAGTTTATTCAATGTTATTTGCGAGGAGCTAGCTTCGCTAACGTTTCCTGTTGTCAGACTAATTTTAAAAGTACTAATTTGGCATTTTCGGTTTTAAATAATGTTGATTTATCTCAGGCAAATCTGGAAAGAACCGAATTTAACAGTGCCTCAATCAGCGATAGTATTTTTGATGATGCTAATTGCTACAAAATTAAGCTGTTCGGTGCCAAACTGGAGGATGTCAAGGCAATCCACACTAATTTTTCCTTCGCAGATATGCGTCAATCTTCAGGAACTAACATTACTTTTAATAGTGCCAATTTAGCTAAAACTTTCCTGAGTCAAACAACTTTACAACAGGTTAATTTTGAACGGGCAACCATCACTAACGCTAATTTTATCAGTTCCAGAATTACTGACTCTCAGTGGCGCAAAGCTAACTTACAAAATACTGATTTAAGTCGATCTAGACTATCCCAGGCTGATTTTATCGATGCCAGTTTGGTTAATACTAAGTTTACTCAGGCATTTCTAGAGGCAATCAACTTCACCGCAGCGGAACTATTAGAAACTGATTTTCGTAATGCTGAATTAAATCAGATCAATTTTACTGATAGTACTCTGTTGTCAGCGAATTTAGAAGGAGCGCAGCTCAACCAGATTAATTTAACCAATGCCAATCTTCAAGATGCCAATTTTGAGAACACAACTTGGCATGAGGTAAATTTTGGAGACTGTAATGTTGAAGGGGCAGTATTTTCTGATGCTCAGGGTTTAAGTGATGATCAGAGGCTATGGCTCAAGAAAAATGGGGCATTAAACGTCACTTAAAATGGCGTTTTTGTAGCGATCGCTCCAAAGCTATCAGCTTTTCCTAAAGGATACCGCTACGCATATAGCTCTTAGCTCTTAGCTCTTAGCTCTTAGCCTTTTAAGAATGTAGTTAAGCTGCATTGCTTTAACTTTCATATCTTGATTCAGCAACGCCTAAATCTGATTTTAGGTGACTAACTTATCTGTAATTATTTCCACATAGGTTATTACCTGTTTGGCGGCAATGATAACGTTAGTGCCTATTTTTATCATCCGCAACTCATTTCCACTCTCGGCAACGGCAATCCCACTAATTAAAATTACGACCAAAGCCGCAAGCAAAGCTAGTACTATAGTCCTGACTTGTCTTTTAATGTTGCGCCACTTCATGTTTCAATTCTCCTTATAATTCCCTTGGTCATTAGTTAGTACTCGATCTACAGTTCTTCTCGGAGTCGATCTAGCTTCTGGAGCATAACCCAAACGCAGAAGCAGTTGAGGATGACCATATTCAGGAAACATTAATTTAAGACGCGATCGCAATTGGGGAACTTGAATGGGTTGATTCAAAAACGATGCCCAAACCTGATCAACTCTGGCTCTCAAAAGCAAATGAGCTAAAGCTTCACCCGTAGCAAGCCAATCTTGGGGATTATCTTCACTACTTCCCAGCAACATCAATACCGGAGACTTAATTGCCAACTGGCAATCTTGAGCTGACTGTAACTTACCCAGATCGAGAATCCGAATTGCCAATGAAACTAAAGGTGCAAGGGCATCCCAACGCTTAGCTAATCCTTGTGCAGATAAGGGAATGCCATCCTGTTTGGGGTTATTTGCCCCATGAATCCACTGGGCTAATTCTCGTCGAAATGGAGGGTTTGCCATTTGCAGGCGATCTCCTTGAGCAATTAAATTAATCACTGTTTGACGACAGCTTTCGGGAATGACAAGGGTCTTAATTTGCAACCAATTACCCGTCGAATTGGCAGCTGATTGTAATTCTGCGACTAAAGAACTTGCTAGAGGACAATCATCAAAAGTCTTTCGATTAGTTGCTCTGTGGGTAATCGCCCTAAATAAAAAGTTTTCATCTTGCTGGGCAATACGTTTGCTACCAAGATGAATTCTAGCTAACAGATTTGGTTGATAGCTCGCGGGTAGGATTTCCACCAGATCCCGATAGCCAAAATGACGGATCGCAATCCGCAAGTTAAATAAAGCCGCGCCACAGCTGATAGTCAGTTCACGATGATTAGGATCGGCGATCGCCAGTCCTCGGGTTTTGTCTGCATAAAGTTCAATTGCATTATCAACTATCTGGAATATCCAGGGCTGGGTATTGTGAGATGATGGAGCTAGTATGGCATAGTTAAGTAAAAATTTGAGCTGTTCTGAGTATGAACCTTCATGGGGAAAATCATTTTCATCTACCTCCCAAGAAGTTTGCTTTACCTTAGATTTGGGCTTAATAACGTGGGGAGGAATGATCGGAAAAATATTTAACAGATCGATCATAATTATTGCTGATAAATCAGTAGCTAAAGTGAATTAAGCATTGCTGATTCGGGATCTAAAACTGAAAATAATACTGTTTTCGTTCAGATCTTTTTCTTAAAACATGGATCTTCAACGCATCTATATTTGCTGATTACCTCAACACCAATCCCATGTTTGATTTTGTATCTAATTGCTAGACTAAATTAAAAGTTTGAAGAAATTGTGAGGTTTGAGTGTTGTAACCTCTGATGAATTAAGATTAACCCTGACTATGGGTTTGAGACAGTTATTGCGATCGCATTTAAGATTTGACGCAGTTCTACTTTATTAAATATGAAATAGCTGAGATAGTGAATAGGGAACAGGAAAAGATAATCTTTAATTGCTCCAGTTTTCTATTATGTGTTTTTTTACTGGAACTACTTAGTTAAGGATAAAAATTTCATAAGTTAATTTTATTTATTCTGCTAAAACGTAATTTATAACAATTATTTTGTATATTGAAGGCATATTTGTGTCTTGTCAAAATCACATTTAAATACTACACAAAGGAGTAATTAAT
>JBCDEP010000245.1:0-5846 GCA_039179675.1 Cyanobacteria bacterium P01_G01_bin.67 | reverse complement strand
CTTTATCACGCACTATGACATAATCTTTCTTGCCAGGAAACATTCTACTCACATCGTCAGACTCAAATAAGTCGACCACCTTTTCCTTGTCGTCGTCACTCATGCTGCGTCCCTTGCTGAAGTAAAATTTTCGGCGTTGGTTAGTTATTAGTTATTAGTTATTAGTTGTTAGTTATTAGTTATTAGTTTTTGGTTCCTGAAATGCAAGATTTTACGAAGTTAAAAGTGTGGCAAAAGGCTCACAGCTTTACCATTAATCTATATAGAATAACTGCTAATTTCCCTGTTGAAGAAAGATATGGATTGACTAACCAAATAAGACGTGCATCAGTATCTATTGAGTCAAATATTTCTGAGGGGTGCGGCAGAAATGGAAACAGAGAATTTTGTCGTTTCCTTGACATAGCACAGGGAAGCGCCAATGAAGTAAAATGTCAGGTATATATCGCCAGAGACTTAGGGTACATTGATGGCAATACATCTCAGCTATTAACAGATAAAATAAACGAAGTCTCAAAAATGATCAGCTCTTTCAATCAAAAACTAATAACTAATAACTAATAACTAACAAAGGGCTTGCCCGCATGTACTAAAATGGACATCATCCTTTGCCACCAAACCGTAGACTTTGACGCGTTGGGTTCGGCGATCGCTCTATCCCGTCTTAAGTCAGGGGCAAAGATTGTGTTAACAGGTGGCGCACACCCTGCGGTAAAAAACTTTTTGGCGTTATATCGAGATGAGTTTGATTTTGCTGAGATGCGAAGTATTACTCCTGAAGCGATCGCCACAATTTATATTGTTGATACGCAAAAAAGCGATCGCCTAGGAGCAGCGGCTAAGTGGTTGACTTTACCTAACGTGCAACGGATTGAGGTTTTTGATCACCATCTTGATTTGCTGTCGGATATTCCCGTCACGGAGCTTCATACCGAAGCAGTGGGGGCAATTACAACCTATATGGTTGAGTTGTTACAGCAGCAGAATATCGATCTCACCCCGTTTGAAGCTACGGCAATGGCTTTAGGTATTCATGTTGATACGGGTTCTTTAACTTTCGATCAGACTACTGCTCGGGATGCCAGGGCGATCGCTTGGTTAATGGAGCAGTCGGCTAATGTGGCGATTGTCGCGGAATATAACGATCCTGGCTTATCGATTCAGCTTCAGGACTTGTTTAAAGAAGCTTTAGATAATCTCCAGCGCACTACTGTTCAAGGATATACTGTTGCTTCAGTGTTATTAGAGTCGGAGGGGTTTGTCAGAGGTTTATCTTCTTTAATCGCGAGATTAATTGACCTGACTGAAAGTGATGTCCTGCTCTTGGGTCATCAGTATCGTAAAAGTGATCAGCATAAGCTAGTGGTCATCGGGCGATCTCGTTTAGCGGAAACTAATCTCAACGAACTGTTTGAGCCTTTTGGTGGCGGAGGTCATGCTCAAGCGGCATCAATGTCCATCACTACTGATAATCCTGAACAGACCTTCCAAGAGTTGTTAGCTCAATTATCGGCTCAAATCCCTCACCCACCTACAGCTAGGGATTTAATGTCGTCTCCCGTAAGGACGATCCGACCTGAGATTACGATCGAACAGGCTCAAAGAATTTTATTTCGCTATGGTCATTCGGGACTGTCAGTAGTAGATGAAAATGATCGCTTAATGGGGGTTATTTCCCGTCGCGATCTGGATTTGGCAATTCATCATGGATTCACTCATGCTCCTGTTAAAGGCTACATGAGCCGTAATCTCAAGACTATTACTCCCGATACTGGACTACCTGAAATCGAATCTTTAATGGTGACTTATGACGTCGGCAGATTACCCGTGATTGACGAAGGAGAGTTAATTGGTATTGTTACTCGTACCGATGTATTGCGCCAGCTTCACGATCAGCGTCACGACCTTAAACCCGATTCAGCTACTAAGCAAAATCTGACTTCTCGTCTATTACCTACCTTACAAACTCGCTTGGAGCCTGCCATCTGGGAATTACTGCAACAGGTAACCCAGGCATCACAAGCACGAGGTTGGAATCTCTACCTTGTGGGGGGAGGAGTTCGAGATGTTCTCCTGACAAGCGATCGCGAACCTCTTTTATTACAGGATATTGATTTGGTAGTTGATGGTTATCATCGTGCCACTGATGACCGCGCGGGGGTCGAGCTAGCCGCCGTGATCCAGCAAATGTATCCCCAGGTAAGTGTTTCGATTCACGGGGAATTTCAAACCGCAGCTTTGGCTTGGCATCAAGATCCTGCATTGGGTAATTTGTTAGTAGATATTGCTACGGCACGGACTGAATTTTATCCCTATCCTGCGGCTAATCCTCAGGTAGAGGCAAGTTCTATTCGGCAGGATTTGTATCGGCGTGATTTTACGATTAATGCCCTGGCAGTTCGCTTAACGCCTCCTAAAAGAGGGGAATTTTCCCGTAAAGGTGATTTACTAGACTTTTTTGGGGGATTACTAGATCTACAATCCCGTCAAATTCGGGTACTCCATACCAATAGCTTTATTGAAGACCCTACTCGGATTTATCGTGCAGTTAGGTTTGCGGTGCGTTTAGAGTTTCGAATCGAATCACAGACTGAAGCCTATATCCGCTATGCCATCAAAAGCGGTGTCTATGAACAATTGCGGCTCAGCGATCGCCAAACTCCTGCCTTAACCACCAGATTAAGAGCAGAATTGAAATATATTCTCCAGGCTCATTATTGGAAACCAGCAATCAGATTGCTGGCTCATCTCGACGCTTTAAGCTGCTTGCATCAAGATCTTATTGTGACCCCAGCCTTAGAATGGCAGCTAAATTGTGTTTCCAAATGGCTGTATTATTTTGAACCAAAAACTGCCGACCATTGGCTGATTAGACTAGAGACATTGATCGCCCATTTAAGCCCTGGAGAAAGAGAGATGGTGGCAAATAACCTCCAGTTGACCAAAGATAGCATCAAGCGACTTCAGCGGTTAGAGATACTGGAGACACAGATTGCATCTCAATTGCCTCAATGCGATTCCCCCAGCCAGATTTATCAACTGTTAAAGCCCTACACTTTTCCCCAGCTAATTTTGTTTGCTGCCCGCAGTAAGCGGCAAATTCGTCGTCTGATTTGGCAATATCTGGCACACTTGTCTCAAGTCAAGCCCTTACTCAACGGTAATGACTTAAAAACCCTGGGTTTTAAACCAGGGCCTTTATATAAAAATATTTTAAGTGATGTCTTAGCCGCTAGTCTTGATGGCGTAATCTGCGATCGCCAAAGTGCAGTAGATTATCTAAAAGCAAACTATCAGATCTAGAAATATGAGAGCTAAATATTAATCCGCAAAGAGACTAATAACGGGATTGTTATCTATTCTTAGGGTTACATCCTGCATGTCGAAAGCCGAACTTGCAGTATCAGTGGTGCCCAACTCAACTAAAAACAGCTCTTGATATTCATTTAACCCACTGAGAAGAGAAATAACAGAATCTTGTTGATCGAAGCCAGCTAAATTAGGTAACTCATCATCAGGAGCTAAAACTAGTTCGCTAGGAGCAGCTAAACTACTGCACGAGGTATCGTTATCGTTATTAATCACACTATATTCAAAAGTTAAGTCGCTAACGGAATCAACAGGTAATAATACGCGATCTTCCACCACCATAGTTTCAACTAGCTCTTGGTTTTGATAAACATTCACCTGAATGTCTAAAAATTCTCCCCCCGTGCCACATTGAATCTGAGAAGCAAAGTATAAAAGCTCAATCATGTTATTAAATTCTTTGATAAAACAAATTCTAACTAAATTACAACTAATTAACTTGATTTAGTAATTATTACTTGTTTCATAGTTGTATCTAAACAACATAATCACTCAGCATCTTGCATATTAGGTAAACTTAAGATAAAGAGTTGGTGTTTTTCTTTTAAGTTTAGATAAATTTGTGAATAGTTTTGTCAATTTAAGCTTTTTAACTAGGTAGAAAACGCTATTTAAGTTTGAAGAATTAGGAACAATTTTGTTAAATCTAAGTAGGCGGTTGAAATTAAATATAAAACGGTTTTGGCAGGAAACAGAGAAGACTTAATCTGTGTAATCTAATTTGTTTAGGCACTTATAGCGATACCATAGGCTTAAACTGAAATTATTAAAACTCAATTATCGGATGATCAATTTGCATGCAGTCAAAACTCAATCAATTAATTAAAATTATTTCAACTATAGTCATTACAGGCTCTTTGGGCTTAGAGTGCTGGAACTTTTATTTATATTTCCAAGGAGAATCATTGCCTGACAACCTAAATTCGCTCTTCTGGGTAGGCAGTATTATTTTAATAGTGCACCTGATTGAGGCATTAATTGCAGCCATTAAAGCCAGTTCGTATCAGAAAAATCCTTTAAGCTATGGACTTTATACATTTTTTGTCGGCTTTGTCAGCTTACAAGAATTATTGAATGACTGATAACTAATATAGCGTTGTGTTCTTAGTTTAGAAAGATAAGATATCGTTTTTTAGGGAATAGAGAGTAGGGAATAGTGAACAGACAAGGGTTTCCCAAATTAACTTGCTTTCAGAGTATTCTTTACTGCATTTAATATGCCAAGTTAAATTACAAAATCAAAAGCTTATGGCTTATATCTGAAAACGAATTACCCTTATTTTTATTTACACTAGACGTATAGTTTCTATTTAGAATGACTATAATTGCTGATAAAACCAGAGCAAACTGTTCCTTAATTTTTAGACTTAACAGCGATCGCAAGCAAATAAAAGCCCCTCTTGATTAGTTGTTTAATTCGGTTGCTGCCTCCCAACTCTTCTGTGGCTCAATAATACAAGGAACCTCAACAAAAGTTACATTCTGCAAATATTTTCAGCTTTAAGATCTTTCTTGCTCACAGCTTAATAAAATATTTTTAAGCGATCGTCTTAAAAATTTTTAACTTACTATTTCCTACCCAACTTTAGTTGAAGAACTATATTTGGCTGCAACAGTCATTTTAACTGTGGTTGAATCCCCTTCTCCTAACAAAGCTATTTAAAATCTGAGGATAATCTGTGCCAATTTTTGTTATTTAGGATTATTTATCCCTCTTCTGTCAGACTCCGAGAATCGAACTACAATAGAAAAAGTTCTAGAGTGGCTGTGAGGCAGATAGGGGAATGGATGTAGAGTTACAGATTCTCAAACATTTGAAACGTGATGCTCGACCAGCAGTTTCTATCATAGATCGATATTGCGATCTTTATAAAGACTTGTTTTCTGATGTGAGAAGTTATGAATGTTTTAAGTATTTACATCAAGGAATCATCTCACCAATTAAAAGAAAATCATTACCACAAAGGCTTTGGCCGCATGGTAAGCGTCCAAGAGCTTAACAAAAAAAGAAGGTTTTCAACGGCGATGATGTTTTAGAATCTGAGACATGAGTTTAGAAAGAGAGATAGCAGGGATTAAAATTCCTCAGTCAGATTGGGATACCACTCCAGAGAGCGTAAGAGCAGTGGTAATAGTTCTGAGTGAGAGGTTAGAGCATATCGAAGAACAACTCAAACAAAATTCCCAAAATTCATCTCGACCCCCTTCAAAAGACGGTTTTAGCAAACCAGAGAAGTCGAGAGTCAAGAAAAAGAAGAAACAAGGTCAGAAAAATGTATCCCGCAAAATCAGGAAACTTTATTCGATAGAAGCTTGTCAAGAAGTTCATCATCATGTGCCAGAAAACTGTCGGCATTGCGGAGAGGAATTGTCAGGAGAAGATGAAAAGCCGTATCGTCATCAAATCATAGAAATACCCAGGTGATCACCATATCTAATTGAGCATCAACAGCATCAGTTAGAGTGCCTTTGCTGTG
>JBCDEP010000278.1:0-2724 GCA_039179675.1 Cyanobacteria bacterium P01_G01_bin.67 | reverse complement strand
TTTACGGCAGTAAGTCCAAATAATTGCTCGAATATAATCACCAATCAATTCATGGTTACGTCCTGGTGACACAATCGTAATTACTCCGTTGCGAAATGAGACTCGTAACTTAGGCAAATCTAAACTAATATATTCAGCCCAAGTCGTATTAGTAATTGTGATAATGCGATCGCTCTTTTCTGTTCCAATACTTAGCATTTTTACTTAGGAGATATAGTTACTTCGATTCTTTATTTATCGTATATTTTAGTCAAGATAGTAACCAACAGGCGATCACAAGGCTTGGTTTAACCATAACTCTAAAATTCCTGACACTGCCAAAGCTCTAGTAGATCTAGCAACGACTCCAAGCTAGTTAAGAGATACTTTAGCTACGGTGAACAGAGATGATCCTTGGGATATTGAGGATCGGATTCAACAGAAACAGAAACTTTCCCATCGAGAACAAGAAGTTATCGCGCTTTTAGCTTCAGGATTACGCGATCGCAATATTGCCAAAAAACTTTACATCAGTGACAGTACGGTTAAGTTCCATACTTTACTACAATTTGATAATTTAATCTGAGAGCTAGTCATTTTATCGACCTCAGCATATTAGCATTAACAATTAGATTTGAGACTCTATGCATTTAAAGAGCGAAGCAACAGTTCTTCAACCTCTTGATCATTAAGTTGCTCTAGGGACAACACCGAATGATAAGGATTTCCTTCTAGCTGTAAAATTAAAGCTATAGCTGGCTCAGTCTTGATGCCTGTTTTTTTAACTGTTTTTACTGCGTTCTGAAAATTTGTACCGCCTATTCTAGAAAGACGTTGCATTATTTGGTAGTGACGGAATGCCATTTGCGCTTCAACCTTTTGATTTGTACCAAATATCTCGAAGAGAAATTCAGCATATTTAAATCTGGCTAATACATAATTATTTCTTTGCTTACAGATACCATCAGAAAATTCTTCTACTAACGACTGAAGATCTCGGAAAAAGGTCAATTGTGAATTATACGAACACACAATGTCAATGTCGCTATCTTCTGTATCTAAGCCTACTAAAATTGTACTAACCACTACAGGATTATATCGCTCCAGTTTTTGCAGAATTTGACCGTCGTCGATCGCTTTTATAGCATGACGCGCTTTTAAAGAAATAATATTCAATCGCTTTTTTGTGTTCCAATACTTAACATTTTTACTTAGGGGATATAGTTATTTTGATTCTCTTTTGATTCTCTATTAATCGTATCTTTTAGCTAAGATAGTAATTAACAGGCGATCGCGAAACTTAGTTAAAAAAAAGAAAACTTTATTGCAGGCATAGCTGAATTATGCAGTCGATCCAATACAAGTCTATTTTGCGATCGCGATTTAAGGAAAATGTTTGATAAAGCTGTATAACTTGAGTCTGATAACTTTTTAACAGTTTGCTCAAAGCCTTTAGTATAGAATGCTTCTCCGAGTTACAGTATGAGAAGTGTATAGCTTCAATTAAAATTTTGCTGCCACGCTTTTCAAAATGTGATGGCGAACCAAAACCTGACGATAAAGAGGTTTGATGTAGATGATCGTCTAGTTGAATCAAAACCCAGCGCAAGCTATCTAACTGCGATTGGGCATAAAATAATTCACCGCGCATAACTCGACGATATATCTCTTCTGCATATGCCAATCCTTTACTCATTAGCCGACTGATTTCTTCTGCTTCAATCGCAATTGGCTTTATATTTTGTGAATCTCGAATAACTTGTCGAACTAATCCTTTGGGATCGTAAATTATTTGAGTTGGCAGGGTAAACCAAGGTGATGGCTCTAATTGCTTTGGCTGAAAGTAGAGCATATCGACCTTACAAAATGGCTTGAAATGAGAGACACATACCCAAGATCTACCAGCCCATTCATTGTATAACCATTCTCCCCATTGCTGAGGAGCAGTAAATCTTTCAGACAGATATTGTTGGTAAAATTTAGGCTTGACCACAACCCGAAAATCAAGATCCGACCATGCATCTGCCGAACCCTCTGCTATGGAACCTTGAAGATAAACAGCCTCTACTCCCTGGTGATTTATAAAGTACTCAATTACTTTGTCGTACAGGCTTTGGCGGGCTAGATGCAATTCTTCAGGAGGAAACTTCATGCTAGATATTAACCTTATTAGGGATCGCATTATTTAAACTTTCTTTCAACTCGGTTATATTCATCGTCCTAATATCTCCTTGTTTGCGAGTACGAATACTCAAAGTTTGAGTTTTAACTTCCCGCTTGCCAACTACTGCCACTACAGGGATTTTCTCTAATTCGGCATTACTCAAGTGCGTCTCAATTATTGTATAAATCTTTCAAAACTGACTGAATTAAAACTAGGATAAGAAAAAAAGGCGATCGCTCTAAGAGGCTTGCTAAAAATATGATTGTTTTTAATATCATCATCGAATAAAATCAAACGACAATTCTTAAACTAAATACTAGTTTTAACTGCGATCGCTTTACTATTGATCAAATAATGTATTTCAATTTATCTTAGAAAGTAATTATCTTTCTACCAATAACCCATTTTCACAAGCATCTTGCTCTGCATTTACTATTTCCAATGCTTCAGGAGCTTCAGGTAACGCAGAGGAGTGATGTTCGATAATCTCCCATTGATTACTACCGTTCTTCTGATATGTAAAACTATAGCGTGCTGGTACTTCTTTGGTTTCACCATCTTTACTAAAAGTGAAAGTATAG